>JAOZLT010000103.1 GCA_029934675.1 Candidatus Altimarinota bacterium
GTTTATGTTATGCGGAAAAAACCACTTTCCTATTTGAAAACTGGTGAAGGTTTAATGAGTTTATTCATTTCACATTTCACATTTCTGATTTCACAATCCCATTCTTTGATTTAGCATTTAGCATTCATTTAGCATTTTAAATACAAAATAATTACAAAATGAAAAATGCTACATACTAAATAAAATGCGAAATAGAAAATGAAAAATACGAAATAATTTTTATTTCTTCTTATGCTTCAGCTCCGCCTTAATTTCCTTACGTATCTCCTTCAACTCCACCTTCTTAATATCTTCCAAAAGCCCTTGTACAACCTCCTTTCCACCTAAACCGAATGCGAGTGCACCCGCCAATGCCAAAAAAGATATAAAACCAATAAACAGTATATTAATAAGAATTTCAGCAATATCTAACTGAGTTAGTGCTGCAAGAACCGAAAAAGTAATAATTGTATATTTAGCTGCAAGACCAAGAACATCTGCCGTATTGGCTTTCGCGAAACTTAATGATGTAGTAATTAAAGATTGAAGTGTATGGCTTATACGAATACCAACAAGCATAATGAACAGAGCAATAATGACTTCCGGAAAATAATTAATAACTGTAGTTAAAAATTCCGCGACTTCTGTAAATTTAGCAATTTTTGTAGCTTCAATAAAAAAGAGAAATATCAGATAGCCCTTCACACCTCTCGCAACAATCTCTGACGAAGTAACTTTTGATCCCGTCTTATCTAAAAAATGTTTTAATCCTATTTTTTCAGCAATATATTCCAATTTAACTTTATGCCCAAGTGCCAAAATTGCCCTCTCGGTGATAATAGCTAAAATCCATCCAAACAAAAATACCGCTAAAGCCCCCAAAATAAATGGAGCAAGTTCGATTATACTATCAATTTTAGTATTAATCGCAATTGTTAAGTTATTACCGATAGATGTGAATAGGTTTTCCATTAAATTTTGATTCTATTTATCAATATATTATAGCACAAATAGTCTCAATTCTCAAGCGAAAGCCTCAAATTATAACAAAAAACACCTTAGTCAAAAAAACTTATTAATATACTAGTATCTTAATTTTTAATGGGGCGAATTATGGGGCTCGAACCCATGACCTTCCGGACCACAACCGGACGCTCTAACCAACTGAGCTAAATTCGCCATAAAGAATGCTTGAGTAGTTTATCGTTTTTAACAGAAAATCTCAAGAATTATTTCTTATTATTCCATATCACCAGCAAATCGTTTGCACATATAAGAAGTACAGTACTGGTAAAATGATATCACCAGTGCTGAATTTGGGCAAGGCGTAGCCATCGAGCCTTATATACCGCTATTATGGGATGTACTATTAATACAATTTAGCTTTTTCCACCTGTGGCAAATGGACAATATAGTCTGTTCCACGTACTTCGTCCTTGGAATCTATTTTTAATGCAAATCTTGAATCCGCAAGCTTCTGGAGCTTTGCTGCTACTCCAATTTTATCATCAAAGAGATAAGGTTCTCCCTCGACTTTTTCACCACCCGCAAACTCTACCACTTTTGCCACTATAGACATTTTCTTAAGAATTTCATTAGCGCTATCATCGACCTCATTATAACCAGAATGTGCTGAGCCGTTGTATACCAAAACTCTTGCTTTTGGCTGTTTTTTTATTGTTTCCTTAATAATTCTTGCCCAATTCATATTTCTTTTTTTAAAAAAAGCGCCTGTACTGTATTCGGAAGATGCTGTATATAAATCGATACATAAAACAGCAATACCATTAGCTTTTGCAGTATCGATTATTTCCATGTATTTTTCAGGGATTCCCTCGCCTTTATCCCAACCATTTTTAAATATTGCTAATATTTTCTCCCTTTCAATGATCCCTTTGAAGTAGCCGTCAATCAATGGTTGCTCCTCCTCCCTTAGCATTTCAATAGCAATATGAGTCATACCCATCTTCTTAAAGTTAGGTATTTGTCGAATTAATTCATCTTTGTCCGATAAAACTGTATGTCTTTCTCCAATAAACAATACTGGTGTCTTTTTATCCCATAATTTTGTGTAATCTACCTTTTCTCGATGCTCCGATATGAAATTGGCAATTTTCTTGATGTCAGCATCATCAGATAATTCTGACTTCTTAGTCTGATTAGTTAATTTTTTAATCCCCAGCTCACTAGCCGCTAAAACATCAGCCCCTTTTTTCATAACACCACCTGAAGTTACAGGTTGAACATTGTCTTGCGATGAGTGTTCAAATGTATCTGATCCTTTAGTCATGTTGTATTGATGTTACTAAGGTAATTATAGGTATTAATGACATTTACTACAACTGATAATTATCTCCCCATCTTTCTCCACTACTTCAACTTTTGAACCATCCTTTACTTCTCCATCTACAATCATCATAGCGAGAGGATTTTCAATGACATGTTGGATATAACGTTTAAGTGGTCGAGCACCAAATTGAGGATCAAAACCATTCTTTGCCAATATCTTTTTAGCTTCGTCACTAACTACAATTTCTACCTTACGAGCACGTAAACGCTTTTCAAGTTCAGTTATCTGTAAATCAACAATCTGCGTAATCTCATCGAGTGTTAATGATTCAAATATAATAATCTCATCAATTCTGTTTAAAAATTCTGGTTTAAATGACTTACGAAGAACTGACTGAACATCATTCTCCATTTTCTTTTTCGTATTTTCGTAAATTTCAGCCTTTTTCTTATCATCTTTTTCCAATTTATTTATCACCATATCCTCAGATGCAGTATCCATAGCATATTTTTGAATAATATCAGAAGCCAAATTACTAGTCATTATAATGAGCGTATTACGAAAATCTACTGTACGCCCCCTGCTATCAGTAAGTCGGCCATCATCAAGAACTTGCAACAATATATTAAACACATCACCATGTGCCTTTTCAATTTCATCAAATAACACAACACTATACGGACGACGACGCACAGCTTCAGTCAACTGACCACCTTCATCATAACCCACATATCCTGGAGGAGCTCCGATTAAACGAGCAACAGCATGTCGTTCCATATATTCAGACATATCTATACGAATAATTGACTTTTCATCATTAAACATAAACTGAGCGAGCGCTTTAGCGAGCTCAGTTTTACCAACTCCTGTCGGCCCCATAAATATAAATGAGCCAATCGGTTTATCGGGATTTGAAATACCTGCACGAGCACGTCGCACCGCATTTGATACAGATTCAATAGCAGATTTTTGACCAATTACACGTTTCTCTAAATCACCTTCCATCTTTGCAAGTTTCTGAGTTTCAGTCTCTAACATTTTAGATACAGGTATTCCCGTCCAACGTGCAACAACAGCAGCAATATCCTCTTCTGTCACTTCTTGTTTAAGCAAAGATTTCTCACCCTCCTTTTTCTTTAATTTAGATTCAGATTCTTTCAACTTCTTCTCCAATTCGGGAATCTGACCATAACGAATTTCCGCAACTTTCTGAAGTTCTCCACGACGCTCCAATTGCTCAGCTTCAAGCTTCAATTGCTCAATTTTTTCTTTATCAGCACTAAATTCATCAATTATTTTCTTCTCTTCTTTCCACCTAATTTCAATTACTTTCGCATCTTCAGATAAGTTCTCAATTTCCTTAGTTGTCTCATTCAAACGCTCTTTCGATTCCTCATCTTTCTCTTTCTTCAAAGCTTCTCGTTCAATCTCTAACTGCATAATTTTACGATGAAGCTGATCAAGTTCAATTGGCTTACTTTCCAATTCAATTTTCAACCCAGAAGTTGCTTCATCTATTAAATCAATTGCTTTATCGGGTAAAAATCTATCACCAATATATCGAACCGAAAGATTAACTGCAGCAAGAATTGCAGCATCAGTAATTCGAACACCATGATGAACTTCATACTTCTCTTTTATTCCACGTAAAATAGAAACTGTATCTTCTTTGGTAGGCTCCAAAACCATAACTGGCTGAAATCGACGTTCAAGTGCAGCATCTTTTTCAATATATTTTCTATATTCCTTTATTGTTGTAGCGCCAACAGCACGCAATTGTCCTCGTGCAAGTGCAGGTTTTAGTAAATTGGACGCATCCATTGCACCATCAGTTGCACCAGCACCAACAATCGTATGAAGTTCATCTATAAACAATATAACTTCACCATTAGATGCTTCAATTTCCTTAAGAACTGCCTTTAATCTATCCTCAAACTCACCACGAAATTTAGAACCAGCAACCATTGCGCCCAAATCAAGTGATAGGATTTTTTTGTTTTTTAAAGAATCAGGCACATCACCAGAAACAATACGTTGAGCCAAACCTTCAATAATAGCCGTCTTACCAGTACCCGCTTCACCTACTAATACAGGATTGTTTTTAGTTCGACGTGAAAGTATTTGCATCGTTCGACGAACCTCATCATCACGACCAATTACTGGATCCAACTTTCCGGCTTTAGCCAACTCAGTAAAATCGATTGTATATTTTTGGAGTGATTGATACTTACTTTCAGGATCCTGATCAACCACACGATGCGAACCACGAAGTTCCTTCAACACTTTTAATACATCTTTATGCGTAACATTTAAAAGGTTAGTTTGCTTAACAATTGCAAGTAATATATGTTCGGTAGAAACATATTCATCAGATAATTCTTTAGCCTCCGTTTCAGCCAAATTCAGCACCTTATTTAACTCATGACTAATTACAATTCGAGGATCAGTTACAGTTGGGAGTTTTGCCAAATCATCCCGTAAATCCTGTTCAAGTTGTACAAGGTCAGCACCAAGTTTTTCCAAAACAGGACGAACAATCCCCTCCTTTTGTTTAGTAAGGGTTAATAACAAATGGCCTGTTTCAATCTGTGATTGACCAGCTTTCTGCACCATCTGTTGTGCTTCGTGTAAAGCTTCTGTTGATTTAGTTGTAAACTTATTGAGGTTCATACTTCTAGGGTTAAGGATTATGGATTAAGGATTAAGCTTAGTATATCAGATTAGCACTCAACAGTTTAGAGTGCTAACTCATAATTGTCAACAATAATTACACTATAATAACTTGAAATAAATAGATAGATACGAGGCATAATTAGAATTTTATCCACAGCGTACCAGATGTACGCGAAGAATAAAATTCTAATTAGAACGAAGTAGATACTATTTATTTCAAGTTATAGAAAGAGCCCGTCACTGTGCGCGTTAGTGAATGGCTCTTTCTAAAATTTTGTTTTTGTTTCCTAAAATAAAACAATTACCCCTCTTTTCTAATGGATTTCTTCTTAAAAAAACTAGTTGTATGTTTATGCCCACCACTAGATAATTCCTCCTTAAGTTTGTGCTCATCAACCTTAATTGAATCTTCTGTAAAAGGTACTATCAAAAGACCTTGTGAAGTTTCCTTCGCAATATATACATTTGTCCCAAATCTCTCCCTCCACTTTTTAGGTAATGTTACCTGCCCCCTACCGAATTCTTTAAGTATTGTAATCATGAAATATATGTAATAGCTGTATTTCGATAATTACTATACTTTATAGAAATTTGAGATGCAAGAGTTTTT
>JAOZLT010000008.1 GCA_029934675.1 Candidatus Altimarinota bacterium
TTCAAGATATAATTGTTGTCCAGATTCGAAATTGACACAAAAACAAAAGGTTACTAAATATTGTTCATTTACATCAAAGAAATAAAAAGAACTAACTATTAATTTCTGTTTACCCGTGAACTTTCGTGAATTCCTTATATATAAGGAGAGGAAAGGTATATCGGTAGAATGGATAATAAATTGAGCATCATTCAAAGCCAGATAAACCGTCAAAACTATATCGACAATATATTTCGGGTTTGAAAAAATATTCTCTGTGGAGAGAGTCGTGCAAATAGGTCAAACAAAAACAAAAAAGCCAAATTTTCTTCTCATTAGTACGTGAACTTTCAAACATTAGATTTCGTTAAATTAACGAAAGATACGAAGGGTATACCGGCTAATAGGTTGAATACCAATAACTGGCTGTTTTGGTTCCAGATTAACCGTCATAACTATATCGACAATCTATCTTCGGATCCAAATCCGCCTATTTGTACAATTCTCTTCGCAAATAAAAATAAATTTAAAATTTAACCTATATAAAAATGTCTAACTTAAAATTAATAAGATCAGATGAAAGTTTTGGAAATACTGAGAGTCCTAATAAAACTCTAAACTCATTACCACAAGTACCGAATAAAGTGATAAGTATTTTTAGTTTTCGTAATAGGCTCGCCTCTGAACTATCGCCAGAAAACGATTTTCCACCACCAAATATCACAGCACTTGCTGCTTAATGCAAATTATAATTAAAACAAAAATATTATAACGAAATAAAAAATAATTTTTAATACTATTGTTATGAAAAAGATAGAGACACAAAAATTTGCTGAAGATGGTTCGGATGAAAAAGAAATTAGAGATTTTTTTGAAGAAGATGAGGTACGTGTAGACGTTGTACGGAGTAAAGAAATTTTACAAAAAGGTTTGGAAAAATTACAGATTATGCTCGATAGTCGACATAAGTCAGGAGAATTATTGGGTGCTTGGGATACTACTGTTCATCAAGGTGGGTATCGCTCTTGGTCTGTAACAAGATTAGAACCCGATAATTCTGATTCAAAGAGGGCGGTGCTTGAGAGATTGGCTTTTGGTGGTGCGAAACCTGTATTTGATAATCAAGTTTTAGTAGTAGCAAATGATAGTGGTGATGGCTCATGTGAAATTTTTTCTATCGATGACGAAGAGCTGTGCCAATATTCTGTTAGTAGAAATAGAACTCCATATTCTAATGAGGCTTATTATTCAATTTTTGGCGAAGCCGTAACAATGGAAGATTATGGTGAATTTGCTAAAAAGCTGAAAAACATACAATGGCAAGATCCTCAAATTGAGAATGAACTTCTTGTGGACGATAAGCAGGTAATAAAAGTAATGAAAATGGATAAAATTCTTGATAAGGCGACAGTAGTTGGAGCAGGATTTATTACATTAAAAAATATTTACGGAGGTCAACATTTTGGAAGTGGTGGTGGTTATGGATTAGTTCGAGCGTATAAATTGAGCGATTGGCGTAAGGGTATTAAAACATCAATTGAACCAGAGACAAAAGGAGCAAAAGATAACAATTTTATGAGCGGGCCTGATATGATTAATATTCAACCTGATATGTTTATTGTTGCAGAAGGTGGCGATACAATAGGAAAGGGGAGAAGTTGGCATGAGTATTATTATTGTGAAGCAGAAGGCACTGTTACAGTTTAGAAGAAGATGGGTAGATAAGTAATGCTAGAAATAAGGCTGTGAATAGTCCTGACATGTTTAATGAAGTGATTAGGATATACGAGAGAGCGATCTAATTAAAAAGGAGAGAATTATATTAAAAATACATTTATACGATAGAAATAGCATATTTATATTCTGGTGAAAATGATTCTGTAAAAGATGAATATATGTTTGAAGAATATATTCATGAAGTGGATAAGTAGAGATATCTTGGTCACTTTTAGTTTTGAGGGGTTAGGGAGACTCCATATTTACTTCTATGTTTGGTCGTGTACTGGGCTATGATGAAGATGTGGAGTCTCTTTTTGTATTTTAGATTTCGTAATTCGCATTTCCTACGCCTACTGTGGGGTAGGCTGAGTTCTGATTTCGAATTCAAATCCGAATTCCTAAACCTGCCTGCTGGCAGGCAGGTTTATCATTTGTTATTTATTTAATATTTTATTCGAGTATAGATTAATTGCTAAATGGAAAATGACACATACTAAATGGAATGCGAAATCAGAATTGCGAATTACGAAATGTACGCGTTTATTCTCGTACCATTACTTTTTTATATTTTTCCAATATTACTTTAAGCGATTCTTTTAATGGTGGCATGTGGATTCCTAGTTTTTCACGTTTATCTGTATTCATTACACAATTGGCACGTCTTTTGCATAATTCATCCTGTTCTTTTTTGGCCATAATTGTGATTTTAAAATTAGGATCTACAATTTCTTTATATATTGTCATTATGGATTTGTGGTCCATTGCACCAATATTTGTCATATTAAATATTCCTGTCTCTTCGCGCTTTATTAATTCTATAGCGGCGGGTATAAAATCTTCAATTACAGTGCATGAATTTTCGATATTAATCATTTTTTTATATTTCAGAAGTTTGTTGAATAGATTTTTTGGGTGAGGTTTTCCTGTAATTGGTATCCTAATCCGAAGCTGTAGAATGTTTGGGAATTCTGAAAGGATTTTTTCTGAATAAACACGTGATCTGCTATATAGTGAGCCGTAATAATTTGGTTCATCACTTTCTTTATATCCACCTTTTTTTGGTCCGTCATAAACACACCCACTAGACATCTGTACCATGTAACATCCGAACTCTTTTGCAATGGAAGCGATATTAATACTTCCTGCAACGTTTACGCTAAAAGTTTCTGCAGGATGTGTCTCGCACCAATCTACATTTGGGTAGCCGGTAATTCCAGTAGCATTAATAATAATATCAGGTCTTGCTTTGTATACAGCTTTTTCAACTTCTAGCTGATTTCTTATTTCTATTCGTGGTGTTGATATTTCGAAGCCGGCGTTTGGTAGTGAAGATTGGAAGTGGGAGCCGATGAAACCAGTTGAACCGAGAAGAAGTACTTTTTTCATGATTGGGTGTTTTTTAAGTGGTAATATTACAATACTACAATTCACTATTGCTCGTAAATTCCAAATTATAAAAATTCAAAATACTAAAATTATTTTACAGTTTTATTAGTTTATAGCTTTTAGTAATTATTTTTCTTTGACAAACAGAAGTATTAGACTGGATAAAATGGTTAGTCCAAGTGATAAGTAAAAAGGGGTATATAAATTGATTTTATCCCATAAAATTCCTGCAATTAAGGAGGAGGGGAGAGCTGATAGACCGATTACCATCTGAAATCCGCCGAGACTGCTGGCACGATATTTTACTGGCGCAAGTTCTGAGACAAATGTTTTTTGTACGGGTTCCAGTGCCCCTTTGTGTAAACCGTATAAAATAAATGATGCAATTATTGCAATATAACTATGAATAAAAATAAAGATGATACATAGAAGTGCCCAGAAAATATAAGAGAGAAACAAAACTGATTTTCTACCTATTCTATCTGCAAGTTTGCCGAATGGTATGGCGAAAATAGAAGCTACCGCGGTAAATATCAGATATAGTACTGGCACAAATGTAGCTTGGAATCCGAATTCTTTTGCGAAAATCAGTAAGAAAGAATAACTGAAAGAGCCTAGTGCAAATATAGCGCTTAAAAAGATAAATAATTTAAAGTTTTTATCTATATTACGAAAAGAAATTTTTTGGTGAACTTCTTTTTTAACGGGTTTTTTTTCTTTTATTAAACTAAGTATAAGCAGAGCGCCAATTACCGATGGTATAGCTGCTAACAGAAATAAATTTTTGTATCCAAGATATTTAAAAAACAGGATACATATGATTATACCTATAACTGCGCCGAAGTGATCCATAGCTCGAATAAAACCGAAGTTTTTGCCTCTATTTTCTTTTTCAGATATATCTGCAATAATTGCATCTCTTGGTGCTGATCTTATTTTGCCAGCTCTGTCAAAAATTTTGAATGGGATTAGATGTTGCCAAACTGTTGATAGGGCATAACCTATTCGTGATAATGAGCCTAATAAATAACCTGTCCAGATAAAGATTTTCCTTTTTTTTAGTCTATCTGACATGTAGCCGGAAAAGGCTTTTGAGATGGAAACAACTGCTTCTCCAAGACCATCTATTAAGCCAAGTACTGTCATGTTTGCGCCCAGAACAGATGTAACAAATAATGGCCAGATTGGGTAAATCATATCTGACCCCATATCATTTAGAAATGAGGCTAAGCCAAAAGTTCTAATGGTTTTTTTTGTCTTTTTTTGATTCATAGCCAGAAAGTTATTGGTCCGATTATATATTATTTAAATATTTAATTTGACTTTTATAGTCAGTAATTTTAATATGACTGGGCATTTTGGGTCAGTAGCTCAGTTGGTAGAGCAGTAGCCTTTTAAGCTATTGGTCCCGGGTTCGAGCCCCGGCTGACCCACCATATTTACAAAGTAAGCTATTATCTGTGAATTTTACTTCACTTTGTTTTGTAGATTTTTTTGATATTGGTTTATTTGTAACTTCTTTTTCACAAAATAGCCTCTGTTACCTATATCTAATTATCCCATTTTGCAGAGGTCTCGTTTTTTGGGATTAGTTTTCATCTTCTCCAAAAAAACTGGAAACTACAAATGCGATAGCGGGAAGAGAGAACCACACGCTGTAGTTATTTATCATAAGACGGACGAGTTGCGATTGCTGGTAGATTTCCATTACTGCTGAGTTCATAATTATACTACTTTCCTGTACCAATGATGCACCGGAGGCATAGATTAGAATTGTACTAGTAATTAATCCTGCACTTAGAATACCATAGGTCATTGCTAGTACTAATCGCATTAATAATGAAGTGGATTTTGACATGTTTATATGAAATTTTCCACGTGTCGTTATCAGAACTATTGCAAGTATGAAAATAACTATCTTTATTAAAATAAGTTTTCCTTCACTGGTTGAAAAATCGAATGTATTTATTATTGGTTTATCTCCTAAGAAATATCGTTCAATTAAATTTCCTACACTGTCTGCGGTAAGAATTGCGATATAAGTAGAGATAATTATTTTTATAGCCTGATTACGACCTATAATAAAAGTATAGGCTATTATAACCGTGAAAAATACAATTACGAAGAGGTCCCAACTCAGATTTATCTCCATTTTTCTTTTTTATTTTTATCCAGTGTTATTGTACTGTGTATAATTTTTTTATGCAACAATTTTTTTAGAAAAATTTCTACTTTTTTGGCAATAAGGTGGGTTATCTCTTTTTTTGATGGACATATGCTTTTTGTCACTATTTTTAACAGGTTTTTTTTTATGATTTTGATAGCAAAAGAGGATAGCTATTGTCGTAAGGGGGCTGACAGTTACAAAAAATGGTGCGAAGATAATGCTTCCTCTTGGTTTACTTGGGTGTTTGAGGTATATATGTTGAGGTACAACTAAGAATAATATGCTAACAATTTCCGGTCTTACAAAATTTTACGGTAATCAAATCCTTTTTAAAGATGTAGATTTAAATATCGGTCCTAAGGAAAAAATTGGGCTTATTGGTAGAAATGGGACAGGAAAGACTACTCTATTGAAAATTTTATTGGGTGAAATAAGTCCCACCGAGGGATCTGTCGAAATGCCGAATGGATATCGGGTTAGGTCTTTGGAACAGCATTTAAAATTTTCCGAGAAATCAGTTTTAAATCAAGTTTGTTCAGCCTTACCCAAAACATCGGTTAATGAAGATTGGAAGGCTAAATCTATCTTGATGGGACTTGGATTTGTTGTTGATGATTTCGATCGACATCCTTCTGAATTTTCCAGCGGTTTTCAAGTTCGTATTCGCTTAGCTGAAGCACTGGTTTCCGAATCAGATCTTCTTTTACTGGATGAACCTACGAATTATTTAGATATTCTTTCACTTAGGTGGTTGGAACGATTTTTGAAGTCGTGGAGAGGCTCTTTTATTATGGTTACGCATGATCAGCATTTTATGGATTTAGTTGTTTCTCATACCATAATTATTCATCGTGGATGTATGCGTAAGATGGCAGGTGGACCATTAAAACTTATTCAACATATAAAAAGAGATGAGGAGGCCTATGAAAAAACTCGTATAAATCAAGAAAAAAAGCAAAAGAAGGAGGATAAGTTTATTCGAGAATTTAGAGCAGGTGCCAGGAGTGCGGGTCTTGTACAATCTCGCATCAAAGCTTTGGCTAAACGTGGTATTAAAGAAAAACTGGATAATATTGCTACTATCAAATTTCACTTTAGATCCATTTCTTGCAGGAGTGATTCTGTGATTCAGGCTACGGGTTTAAACTTTGGTTATAATTCAGAAACACAGCTTATAAAAGATTTTTCCCTTACTACTTTTCCATCGGATAGAATTGCAATTATTGGACGAAACGGAAAAGGAAAATCCACTCTTTTAAAATTGCTTCATAGAACTTTGATTCCAGATAGCGGAAAAGTTCGCATGCCACCAGCTTTGGTGGTTGGATATTATGGGATAGATTCAATTCAGGAACTCACTCCTGAAAAGACTATTCTCGAAGAACTGATTGCTATGCCGGGTGTTACGGAGCAAGAGGTACGGAATCTGTGTGGTTCTTTACTCTTTCGTGGTGAAGATGTAAAAAAACGCATTAGTACAATCTCCGGTGGAGAAAAAAGTAGAGTGTGTTTGGGTAAAACACTGTTATTTCCATCACAACTCTTAATGCTCGATGAGCCAACCAATCATTTGGATATGGAATCTGTTCAGGCATTAGCAGAAGCTATCGAAAAATATAAAGGTACTGTAATTTTTGTGACTCATAACGAAGCGATATTATCCAGATTAGCTACGCGATTAGTTCTTTTTGATAACGATGAGATCCGAGTACTAGATTACGGTTACGATAAGTTTTTGGCAAATGGAGGTTGGTCGGAAGAGGATGAATTGGCTTTTAAATCTTCTAGGCCAGTTTCGGATAAAAAAAATCAGTATTTGGAGGAAAAAGAAAATAGAAAACAACAACGTTTTTTAAGGAAACAGCTTGAGAAGTTGGAGAAGGAGATCGAGAAACTTGAAAAAGGGAAAGAGGGGATTGGGGAGGTTTTGCAAGAAGCTTGTTTGAGTAAAGATACATCAGTTATCAAAGAGCAGGGGGGTAAGTTAAAAGAGACTGAAGATTTGATTAATCTTAAGTATGGGGAGATGGAGATTGTGATGGAGGGGATTGAGGATTGATTATTAGCTAAACGTATATACGATGTTCAGCAATGTTATTTCTTATGAAACACTCTTTTAATAATACATATACTTAAAAAAATTGAAGCTAAAAAGCCTGCAAAAATTAATAATGTAATGTACGGGCTTATTGTGTAATTCAATTGCGATAAATTGCTGAAAATTGTCATAAACATTACTGTTATTAGGAAGCCTAACCAAAGCCAACTTATTGTCTTTCTACATATTGTAAGTTTGTATTTACGTAGCTCAGGTTTTAGTTCGGGATCGTTTTTTAATATTTCAGCCAAGCGCATATAAAATAGGTATTTAATGGCTCCTAGATTATCGGGGTAAATATAAATACAAGGGATATTATTTTGTTTATAAATTGTTTTCTTTTTATTGTATCTTTCCTTTCCATTTTTAGTATTCCATTGGCCAAGAAATTCTAAATAGACTTTATATTTTGGCAAATAAAAATCAGCCCTTCTATATTTTTTAATGCCACTTTCTAAAGTATGAATTTCCACTTCTGCCTCATATTTAAGTCCTTCGTCTTCTAAGAAAAATTCAATTATTTTTTCGCCTTTAGTTCTTTCTTTTTGCATATTATTTATTTGTTATTGGTATTATTTGCATTATCCACAAGCTCTTTTATCTTAGCTTCAAGAGTTTCGATGTTTTCGATGACCTGAGGGTTTGTGCTATCTGCAAAAAACTCCTTTGCTGAGATTATTTTATTGATGAACCATGCTGAAATCATAAAGAGCAGTATAAAAGGAACCCAGAAAGAAGCGCTTTCCAGGAACTTTACTATCCGATTTATTATATTCAGTACAGGTTTGAATGTATTAAGCAGAACATTTACCGATGCTTCATTTATTTTTTTTACTATGTCACTGTTTTTCAGGTCTTCGGTGAATTTTTCTAAGCTTGAGGTGAATTTAGCCAATACGTTATCTCCTTTATATTCTTCAGCAGGTGCAGTTTCCGTTGTTTCTATAACCACTTCTTCAGTTTTATTAATACCGATAATATTTCTGAAGCTGTTTTGTACTGTGTAGCCGGTAAAGCTGGCAATAAGACCTGAAACAATTATTATGATTAGATATTTGATGATGATTTTCTTCACCCCGTAACCAAAACCACCTACTTTTTTGAGCTTTGGGTATTCGATGGCTTGGGATGCAGTTTGTGGATTCATATTAAGTTTATTTATTTTTTAATCCCATTCAGTAAAAATTCATACAGTTTCACCATAACCAAAGTATCTCTTTCACAATAATTCAATGCCCACTTTTTGAGTTGTTCTTTATTCTCAGTTTTTCCAAAAACTAAATTATAAATCATGTCCATTGCATCGCTACCGTTTTGAATATCCAAATCTTTGTAACTGTATTTTGGTAGTAGTGTGGGTAAGACGGCTTTTAAAGAAAAACTACCCTTGAACCGATAATCATCGTAATTGTTTTTGAATATCATCATTAGGTCATACATTCGATTATTTAGATCTGTCATAAAGTCTTTGAATTTCGGTACCATTTCACCGATTTCCGCATTCCTTCCTTTCTCAAAAGACATATACCAAGCTATTACAGTACCCTTATCGCCTATTTGTTCACGTAAGTGTTTGGCAATAGGCTTAAAAGGTGATGATTTGTCTGTATGCAGATATTCGTAATGTTTAAGTTTGCCATCTGGTTTATTTAGAATATGCAATGAATATTGCATGGGTATTTGTTGCCATGGTTTTGTGCCGTCGAAAAGGGGGATAGGTGAGGATATAGTTTCGTAATCCAGAAAATATAACGGAAATACCAAATCATTCAATTCTGCTTCAATAGCTGGTTTGAATATATCATCTCCTTTTTTCTTAGTTAACTTTATTTGATGTAGCTGTTTGCTTGATAGATCATAGTCTTTGGGTATATCTGTCATTTTTAGAATTCCTTTGCTTACCAATTCATTTACTTTATCTTGTTTTAAGCTACCAGCTAAATCATAAATACTATAATCTGGGATGTCTTTGTAATATTCCTTATGCATTAAAGGTGGTAGGCCGTATTCAAATTTTTTGACTGGTGCGGGAATTTTTGGTTTTGTATTTGAAGTCAGAATTTTGTGTGCTTTTTCCATTTCTTTTAGCTCATTATCCATTCCTTTCATAATTATATCTGTCAGATTTACTACAACAAACAATTTTTCAACATCTAACCCCTTTTTTTTATCAAAAATATACTGATTATTAACATGAATCAGATTCATGCTTTTTAAGTTAATGCCCGCAAGTTTAAATGCGGTGGATTGGAACATAACATCATGGGTGTAATTTTTTTGATGATTCTTAAAATTAGATGCACTTTTTACTTCATACAAATGCCAACCATCTTTCTTTTTTACCAATATATCCGTGCGCGCTAAGTACTTAGTCGTCATAGCTTGAGCCTGATAAATAACAGTTGCACCTTCATTAATCAGCTTTATAGTTTCTATACTGCCCGCCTCATAATAACTTTCTACTTCTACACCCTTTTTAAAAAGACCTTGAGCAAGTTTCTCAGTTTCCTGACCTAATACCATATTTAATTTTTCATCATTCTCCAATAATTCTCGTTTATGCTTAGCAAGCCAGCCGTATAGGGGGCATTCTAGGTAGCGCATGTAGTCGGTTTTGGAGATGGTTTTATATTTCATTTTTAATATTGGTTTTAAGTTTACTATATTTAATAGGTTCACAGATTTTTTTTATTTGGTTAAGTGAAACAGATTTTTGATTTTTAAATTTTTTATTTAGTACTTTTGTAGGTATTATATAAAATTCCCATAATTTTGTGTTAAGTATATTTTCAGTTTTCTTTTTTGCTGTATAAAGACAAAAAACATAAATATCTGCCCATCGTTTAACTGTTTTTGTGTAATTAATACCATTTTTCTTTAATTTTCGTTTTTTACTAATATTATAAATGATGTTTGAAAGTTTTTTTTGTGACCAACATTGTATAAAAGTAGATGTTTTGACTTCAATTTTTTTCCCTTTGTAGTGTAAATCAACTTCATCAAATTCCTCTCTTCTTCTTTTGGTTAGATTTAATGTTGATGCAATTAAGAATTCAGCTAAAATACCGCGATTTATATTACAAAGGACGTCTGAATATGCCCATTCCCAGAAGTCATTGATATTATGTGGTGTACCGATTATTTTTTTCATAATTCTTATGTCTAATGCAGCATACAGATTGCTATATAATTATTAATATATAACCAACGATTAATGCGACTATAGTTGTAATAATAGTAATGACCAATGAGGATTTTACATCCATAGCTATAAGAGGGAGTAGTGCATCTCCGTCTTGAGAGATTGAGTGTGCGATAAGAGCTTCTATCGGTAGTATTCCTTTTAAGTACAATGACACAAAAATAATTTGAGGGCCACAGCCTGGTATCATACCTACTAAAGCCCCAATCATTATTGCGTAGTATTCAGAGGACTCTGTTAATTGCATAAATATATCATTGCCAGTTGCCAAATCAGTCATCCCTATGAAATAAATAAACATTTCATACAGTAAAAATGCTATAAAAACCCAAGTTCCTATAAAAGCCGTATCTATAATACTGTGAATAAATGTTTCTTTTAGTGATGTTAGCCTTATTTCTTCTTCTTCGTGAGTATGTTCTGAAAAATATTTATGTCCAGCTAGCATCAGGAAAATAGAGCCAAATGTACCGATGATACCAATTGTTGATATGATTTTTGATATATTTTTATCACCAAAATCAAAATTAAATAAATTGGCAATTCCAATCATTAGCCCAATTATTAAAATCGCAAAATAAATCACATATCCTTTGTGAGTGATTTTAAAGCCGATTGTACCTACTGATTGATGCCCTTTGATATCGTGATGTAAGATTAAATCAATTTCATCACCTTTCTTATGTCCAATATGTTCAAAATTATACTGTTTTCTACAAAGAATGTTTTTAAAAATATTTTTCTTTTTTTTTCTATTGAAAAAATGATTATTTAAATTAAAACGTTTCTCAAATTGACCGTAGTCCACAATATATCCACTTACTACACCAATTATAAAGGTAAAAATACTTACTAAAATAAAAGTTTTAGGGCTTTTTGTCATAAGTAAAAAAGAAGAATCCCCCATAGTTGCTATTAATGCTGCAACAACAGTCCCGAGAGTAACAGTTTTTTTGATATATAGTGGTGCGATTAAAATTGCTCCACCGCAACCTGGTATAAGTCCTAAAAAAGCGCCAATAAGAGGCTGAAATTTCTTGTTTTTTTGGATTGTTTTAATGAAATTTCCATCATTTTTAAAATTAAAATAACCAAAAAGAATAAGCGCAATACCAACAAATACTGTAATTTCCGTAAAGGCTCCTTCAGCTACTTTTAAAATTATATTTAAAATGTCGTTGAACATACTATATTTTGATTCTTAGTTGATAAATGAATGTCTAGGGATGAAAAAGAATTGTGGTGAGGTGAGTTTTGGACAGATGAATACTATATTTCAATGATTGGTTGGAGAGGAAGTAAAAAGATAGTTGAGAGCTACCTCAAAAATCAAAGTAAAGAACTGGGCGTTCAGCAACTTAAAATGCTCAAATTGCAATAAGCTGTGAATGCCCTGTGGTCTTATATTACAGGGAACTTTATAATCTATTTTTATCCATTTATTGCTTCAATTAAAGCTTCCTTTACAACTCCTTCTCTTTTAAGAATTTTTAATCCTTTTTCATCTAATAATTCTTTCATTTTTTCTCCGACCTCTCCTACAATAACGATATCTACATTTATATCTGCTAACATTTTTGCAGTACCAGTGCCTGCTCCACCACCACCAGATGTAAAAGGATTAGAGATTACTTCTAAAAGCTCTTTTTTTTCATTAAAAATTAAATAATAAGGAGCACGTCCACCCCTTGTGCTGATTTGTGAATCTTCACTTTTTTCAACACTTGCGATTGCTATTTTCATGATTGTTTAAGTTAAGAAATAAGTTTACAAGTAATCCATTAATAATGGAAAATATAATTATATAAATATTAAAAATAATTGTGAATGACAATCCAAAATAATAAATCATCATAGGGACAAGTGGGATTTTAACGGAACGGTTATACAAAAATGTAGCAATATATTTATTTTGCATTCCTTTATCTTTTAAGTCACTTAAAATCGGGTACCACATGTAGATGGGGCCCGATGATATAATTCCGGCAATTATGGTAATTAGCCATCCTTTAAATCCAGAATTATGACCAATATGTTTTGAGATTTTTTTTGCGTTAAAAAACAAATCAGATAGAAACATTAATATGAAGATAAAAGCAAGTGTAGGCGCTAATTTTAAAATTAGCTTGCTTAATGCAATAAGTGTTTTATGAAATAGCGCAATGTTTATAAAGCCGATTATTAGGTATGCTAATGAAATTATAATTAGGAATATCCATTTACCTTCGATTTTTTCTAATATTTTATTAATCATAAAAAGGATAATGTGAATTTAATTAGTAAGGCTATAAATAATGCCATAAAAAAACTGATGATATTTCTGGTTATTGCGAATTTTTTACCTAACATTAATGCTTCAGCTGGTAATTGTACTATGCCTACGGATACCCAGGTAAGAATAAAACTTGTAATAGCAATTAAACTGATATTTTGATCAATTAATTCACCTCCTATGACATAGCTCATAATAGGATTTCCAGCAGAAATACCACCTAATGTACCACCAATTATGGGATCGATAATTATGTTTCCGGTAAAGATTGTTTTATAAAAATAGTTTGGAATTAGCGTGATTGATAGATTAACAAGCATAATAATTCCTATTAGAATTGGAAGTGTTTGTTTAAAACTATTTATGGTTTTTTTAAAAGATGTTTTGGCTTTTTCTAGTTTCATTTTCAATATTTTATTTAGTGTGAATACGAATTGCTTTCCCTCTAATAAGTGCTTCGGCTATTTTTTGATTTGCGGAACATAAAGTGCGCTGAAAGGTGCTTTGAGAGATTTTCATTTTTTTAGCGCAGGTGTGTTGATCTAATTTTTCTGAATATTTTAATCGTATTGCTTCTAGTTCGTCGTGTTCTAAGTTAACTTCTTTTAGTTTCATTAAGGGGATTTCCTGTGGTTTGAAATAAGTGATATTCGGGTTAAATTCAATTTGTCTTTTTTTTCTAGGCTGTACCATTATTTATGGGGAGATTTGGAAATATAATCTTTATTTGATATATAATTTTGTATTATGTTATATTAACAGTATATGTATGAATATATATTCATACATAAAAAAAATCAATTTATATTTAATAAAATGAATATTCAACTAATTATAGAAACCTTAAAACATGCATCGTTTATTGCTATTTTTGTATTTTCTATGATGATTTTTGTAGATTACTTAAATGTAATGTCTAAGGGGAAAATGAATAAAATGTTAAAAGCGAATCGATTTAGACAATATTTTATTACATCATCGCTTGGCTCTACGCCAGGTTGCTTAGGTGCTTTTACTAATGTTTCTTTTTATACTCATGGTTTAATCAGCTTTGGAGCTGTTACTGGTGGTATGATTGCTACATCTGGAGATGAGGCATTTGTAATGTTAGCTATGTTCCCGAAAACAGCTCTTCTTTTATTTTTATTGCTTTTTGTGCTCGGGATTGTATTAGCTTGGGTTACTGATAAATTGATTTTATTATTAAAAATAAAAGTATCTAATAATTGTGAAGTACCCTCTTTTGATAAAGGAAATAAAGAATGTAAATGTTTTGATTCTAATGTAATAAAAAATATTACATTAATACGTTTAGTAGTATTAATTTTAATATTTGTATTTATTGTTTTAGTTGCTATTGGCATGATTGGTCCTTCTGTGTGGAATTGGATAAGAATTACTTTGCTTATATTATTATCGTTAACTTTATTTATTCTTGCAACTGTTCCAGAGCATTATATTAAAGATCATATATGGGGGCATATTGCAAAAAAACATTTGTTGAAAATATTTCTTTGGTCATTTTTTGCAATTTTATTAGTACATTTGGGGTTAGATAGTTGGGATTTGGAATCGTATGTTCAAAGCCATATGTTTTGGGTTTTTATTATTGCTTCAATGATGGCTATAATTCCAGAATCCGGTCCTCATTTAATATTTGTAATGATGTTTGCAAAAGGAATAATCCCTTTTTCTGTCTTACTTACTAGTTCAATTATTCAGGATGGACATGGTATGTTACCCATGTTTTCGTATTCAGTTAAAGATTCATTGTTAATGAAATTGTTTAATTTAATTTTTGGATTAGCAATAGGTGGTAGTTTGTATTTAATGGGATTTTAAATTGTTTATATGAAGCAGATTATTAATCCAAAGCTTAGGGTGATTAGAGATGAAGTTTTAGAATGTACAAAATGTCCTCTTTATAAAACGAGAATTTATCCAGTAATTGGACAAGGGAATCATCAGGCAGAAATTGTGTTTGTAGCAGAGGCTCCAGGGGCGAATGAGAATAAGACGGGGAGACCTTTTTGCGGACAGGCGGGAAAAGTTCTGGATGAGCTATTAGCTTCCGTAAATATTAAAAGAGAGGATATTTATATTACCAACATTTTAAAATGTCGTCCTCCTAAGAATCGTAATCCTTTACAAAGTGAGATTGATGCTTGTACTCCTTATTTAATAAGACAGCTTAAGATTATTCAGCCAAAGGTAATATGTTGTTTGGGTAATTTTTCCAGTCGTTTTGTTATGGAGCTATTTGGTTTATCAGATATGTATAAAGGAATAAGTAGAATTCATGGTCAAACATTTCAGGGGGAATATGAAGGTCAAAAAGTTGCTATAATACCTTTATATCATCCTGCTGTAGCAAGTTATAACCAGAATATGATAGGAGTCTTAAAAAATGATTTAATGATTTTAGGGCAACTGGTTAATTGATTATATTAATTAATTTTTAGTAAACTATTATGAAAAATCATTTTGTATTGAGGAATAATATTTAAAATTTAAATTGATAAAATATATGACAAATATTTTGAGTAAAAAAGGAGATAGAAAATTCCAAACGGGTAATGTTTTTATTATTTCTTTTGCTCATTTTTTTCATGATACTTATTCATCATTTTTGGCTCCTTTATTACCGTTATTAATTGCAAAATTTGGCATTTCTTATTTCTTTGTTAGCCTTCTTTCTGTTATTCAAAAACTTCCTTCATTGTCTAATCCTTTTGTAGGTGTTATTGCCGATAGAATATGTATAAAATATCTGATTATTTTTTCACCATTTTTAACGGCGTTGTGTATGAGTTTGTTAGGCATTGCGCCTAATTATGTTGTATTGGCAATCTTATTATTTATAATGGGTATTAGTTCTACTCTTTTTCATGTACCTGCACCTGTTTTAATAAAAAAAGCTGCTGGTAATAATATTGGGAAGGGGATGAGTTTTTATATGTTAGGTGGAGAGTTGGCTCGTACGATAGGTCCATTGGTTGTATTGGGCGCGGTTTCTTTGTGGGGGTTGGAAGGTACTTATAAGTTGATTCCGTTTAGCTTTTTGCTTTCGTTATTTCTTTATGTAAAATTGAAAAATATTAAAAACAGTAATCACTTTGAAAAAAAGTTAAGTATTCATAAGACGTTTGCAAAACTCGCTCCTTTTTTTATTGCTTCATCAGGTATCGTATTTTGCAGAGCTGCCATGAAATCAGCTTTAACTCTATTTTTACCAACTTACTTAAATACAGGTGGATTGAGCTTATGGCTTGCAGGTATTGCTTTATCTATTGTTCAGTTTTCAGGAGCTTTTGGTACATTTTTTGCAGGGACTATTTCGGATAAAATAGGCAGAAAAATAACTCTTTTAATTATAACAATCGCAACACCAATTTTTATGTGGTTATTTCTTGTTTTTAATAATATTTTTATGATTCCTATTCTTGTGTTGCTAGGAATATCTCTTTTTGCGGTTAATCCTGTTTTACTTGCTTTAATACATGATTCTGATTCCGATCGTCCATCTTTTATTAATGGCACTTATATGATGATTAATTTTGTAATAAGTGCAGTTACTGTTGTTTTAGTTGGCGTACTGATTGATTTACTAGGATTTGAAATGGCTTATAAGTTTTCCGCTTTGTTAGCTTTTGGGGCAATCCCTTTTGTGTTTATGATTCCTAATCATAAAGAAAAGAGTATTAAAATTGTAAATGTGGATGATAAATTTATTGAGTAACTTAAAAAATTATTAATTGCATGGTGGTGTCACGGATGTTTCTACCTATTTTCTGTTTGTGTTTGGTTTCAAGAAGTGAAAATATGGGATTTTTTAAAATAATTACATCTATAGTTTTATTTAAAAATACTATTGTTTTATTGTCAATATTTGGTTACTAAAAAGTCCCCAGTTTTACCATCTGTCGTCTTGAAAAGAGATTAAGTTGTTCT
>JAOZLT010000104.1 GCA_029934675.1 Candidatus Altimarinota bacterium
TTTCCCAAGATGCAATAAACTACATATCTAAATTAAATAACTTAAGTGATTTAATAATGGGATTTTTGAATAATTTCCTAAAAAACACACAAAGCCACAGTACAAATATATCCTTTGAAATAAACGAAAAAAGATTCGTATGGTTTAGTGAAAATGAACCCTCTATAAGTAAGCGAATTGGTCGCATTATATTAACTGGTAAAATGCCTCAAATTTTAGTAAAAACAGAAATTGTAGAAAAGAATCCAATTCTTAATAATATAGCTGAATCTCAAATTCACGACAAAACAGAAAAATTCAGACACTTTATTATAAGGGATTTGGAAACTGCTAAGGAATTCGGGGAAGCATTGGGCTCAATCATAAAAAACTATAGGTAAAAAAGTCCTACAACAATAACCTGAGAGAGTGTAGACCAAATAGCTACGCTACTTCTGCTAACGTATAATTTCTGCAACGCCTTTTAGGCTACAATCGGGTATTACTGCATTGGTTACTTAATTAGATTAGAGAAGTAACTTGCGTTGTATCCGTTAACAGCGGTATATAGGGTAAAAATATAGTGCCTATTTGATGCACTTACGCTAAAAATGAAGTCACTATTTTTTTACCCAAATTTTGCAATGTTGCACTTCGTGATATTATAACATTACAAAACTTCTTATATACGAACGTTGTGCAAAAAAGAAACATACGTTAATAGCAGTACTAATTAACTTTTTAGATAGTAAAGGAAAAGGAGGAGATTATGGAATTAGCCTATATCTAGCTCATTTTTTTTGTCTGGTGGTGGAGCCGACTGGTTTCGAACCGGCATCGGTACTAATTCAATGAACAAGTATCTATTTATTTTTAGTAATCTGAGATAGGTATTTTAGTTGGTTGGCGTTTTTTGTATGTACTCAGATATTTAATTCCTACATCTTTTGCAATTTGCAATGCTTCATCCAAATGTCTGCCGACTTCGTGTAGTTCATGTGCGTCTGAGCCGAGAGTGTAGTTTTCGATTCCTGTTTCTACACACCATTTAAGGATTTCAGGGTGGGGGAATAGTTGGTGACATTTATGGTGCATAGATGCGGTGTTGAGTTCGACACCCTTTCCTGTTTCTTTTATTTTATTTAGAATTTTTTGAATTATTGGTTTATATGGTATTGGATTAAAATCACCATAAAATTTATATCCTGATTTTTTAATGATGTCGAAATGGGCAACATTATTAAAATCACCATCTTCTACCCATTTTAAGAGTTCTTCGAAATATGCTGTGTAGGCTTGTTCTTCTGATTTATCTTTGAAATAATTGCCTGCGTTAAGTCCACCCGAAATTACAATTTCATCCATTATATGAGCTGAGCCGAGAATGTAGTCGAATTGTATTTTTGATAGTAGTTTTTTAATTTCGTCTTTTGCTTTTGGTTGATATTGTAATTCTAAGCCAAATGCAATATCCATATTAGGGTATTCTGGTCGGAGTTTTTCGATTTCCTGTTTTGCTGAGTTGAGTCGGCTGTAAACTTCATTAAACTCAAATACGCCTACGGTTTCTTCCGTTTTATCAAACCACTCGCCATGGTTGGTGATGCAAATATGTTTTATTTTCATTTCTTGCAGACGTTCGATTATTTTTCTGGTATCAGTTTCACTGTCCGGAGAGAAATGGTTGTGAAGGTGATAATCTATTAGCATTATTTTGTGGGTTGTTATGATTAAACAATACTTCAAAATTACTAAAATACCAAAACTTAAAAATGTTAAAATTATGTTCCTCCGATTTTGATTTTATTTACGGGTGATTTATGCTAAAATAATCTTGATTATAACCAAAATAAAATGTCAGAAGAAAATAAACAAGAAGATCAAAATCCTGTGGAACAAAATCCAGAGGAGGTTTCGTCTACAGAGACTCCTGAACCATCTGAAGTTGCTGAGAATTCAGAAAATAGGCCGGTAAATCCAGAAATGGAAGCTGTGGAGGCTAATAGACCACAATCTGAGGGCGAAAAGCCTGTTGTTGAGTCTAAACAAGAGAACTCTGTAGAAAATCCTCAATCTGAGCAATCTTCTAAAACAGATCAATCAGCTGAAGCAAATAAAGTTTCCAAAATTGAAGAGAAACCCGTTTCCGTTGATCCATCTTCTGCTAAAGTTACAGAGGATTCAGCTCTATCGGATAAGAAAGAAAGTAAGGTTGTTGCTCCAAAAAAAATTGGGAAGGAAAAATCAAAACGCAAAAGTAATGCAAAGTTCCTAACAATTATGGGGCTTAGTTTAGCTGGTTTATTTGTAGTTTTTATAGTTTTAATGGTGCTTGTAATAGCTGGTGGAGGAGAGCAAAGTCCGGTGCTTGATGCATTTGGCTTGGATGCATCGGGCATTAAAAGATTTTTGCTTGGAATTGTAAATTTTTCATTCGGTTTTCTTGGATTTCTATTTTTTATCTTAGCAACAATAGGTGTTTTTAAAATGTTGTTTGCAAAGAAAGGGGATAAAGAAGGGAGAGGACGTGGAATTAAAATGATGTTGGTTGGCGTTATACCAATGATATTTGTAATGTTTATATGGCTTTTCTTATATACTTTTATAAGTAAAATCGAGATTGCTGCAGAGAGGGTTAAGGCTGAGATTTTAGTATTGAATCCTACCGACCTTACTAATCTTCAAGCGCCTCTTGAAGTAACTTTTAGCTCAGAGAATGTAATTAAGTCATTGCAGGGTAGTGGCTTTAGTGTAGATGGAGTAAAGTGGGATTTTGATGGTGATGGGAAATTTGAGACGGAGGCTACAGAATTTGAAATATCATATCTCTATAATCTTAATGGTAATTTTAATGTAGGGTTAGAAGTTGTTGTCGTGGGTGAAGATATAGCGCGTACATATAATTATCCATTAGTTATTGAAGCTGCAGTTTTTGGTGCAAATCCTGATTCTGGTACTGCGCCGTTAGATGTACAGTTTGATGCAAGTGCTTTGATACCTAAAGGTGCAAAGGTAAAAAGTTTGGATTGGGATTTTGATGGCGATAGCATTTATGAACTTACCGGTAAAGATAATTTACGTCCTAAAAATACTTTTAAACAGATAGGTACTTATAGTGTGCATCTTCGCTTTGTGGATCAGGATAATTTGGTTGAAAATTATTATCGTGATATTGAGATTGTTCCAGGCGATAAACCTTTACTTACTGCAATTATTGAAGCGACTCCCGGTCTTAGTGGTGCATTGCCATTTCAAGTTCGTTTTGATGGCGGTAAAAGTGAAAGTGTAAAGGGGAAAATTAGTAATTATGAGTGGAACTTTGGGGATGGTTCACAGCTTCAGAAAGGTGAATCGGTTTCAAATATTTATAATAAATCCGGTACTTATACAGTTGATTTAACAGTAATAGAAGATTCAGGAAAGACTACTACTTCAAGTGTTGATGTAATTGTTTCTGATATATCTTCTGTTCCTGAAGCTCGTATTACAACAACACCACCAGCTGATAGTGAAGGTGTTTTAATGGGTGACGTACCATTTAAAGTTGAATTTGATGCTTCTTCTTCTACGGATGCAGATGATGATATTGTTAAATATGATTGGGATTTTGGTGATGATAACAAGACTCAGGTAGGTGAAAAAGTAGAATATACTTATCTGACTGCGGGAACTTATATGGTAACTCTGATAGTTGAGGATTCTGAAGGGCAAAAACATAATTCTACGCTTTCAATAATAATAGAAGAGCCAGGTGTTAAATCAGTAATTACTGCTAATCCTGGCGAAGGTACTGCACCTTTAGTAGTGGATTTTGACGGCTCATCTTCTAGTGCGTATGAAGGTAATATAGTTAGTTACGAATGGGATTTTGGTGATGAATCTCCAAAATCAATAACGGGAGCAAAGATTACTCATAAATATACTGCTGTAGGTACTTATACTGTTAAACTAAAAGTAGTGACTAATAAAAATGAAAGTAATGAGTCAGAGCAGTCGATTTATGTTCGTGAGGTTCCTTTAAGGGCGTGTTTTGAGCCGAGTAGGAGTACTGGTACAGCACCATTAGCTGTGACTTTTGAATCCAAGTGCTCAACAGGTGCAGTGGATACTTATAGTTGGGATTTTGGTGATGGTGAGACTAGTGATGTTAGAAAGCCAGCTCATACTTTTGAGAATGCAGGTACTTATAGCGTGACATTAGAGGTAAGTGATGATAAAAATAATGTGAATACCTACTCGGATGTGATTGTGGCGACTGGGGATGTCGAATAATTTTAAAAAAGTCTCAAGTGCGAGTGCCATTCCTTCGCTTAAAGCTACGGAAGACTTCACGAGTTGTAAGTAAAGATGTCGGCCTTGAGACTTGAGACTCGCACTAATTTAATTTTAAATTAAATTCAAATATGAATGCTGATAAACGTAAAAAATTGGTTAAAGTAGTAGTTATTGCGGCGATTGCTACATTACTACTTACATCTTTTGCTCCGCTTTTAGCTAGCTTGGGTGCTTAGTTTCCGAAAACCTTTTATGACAACTAGAGAAGTTATACCTCTTAAGCAGGGATTGGATTTTAAATTAACCTTACCAGGCTCTAAATCCATAACTAATCGCGCATTTCTTTGCGCTACTTTGGCGAAGGGAAAAAGTCGGTTATATGGGGTGTTAGAGTCTGATGATACTGCCGTAATGCTGACTTCATTACGGAAACTCAAAGTTCAAAACTCAAAACTCAAAGATTGTGTTGAGATTGATGGTTGTGGTGGTAAGTTTAAGAAAGGGAAATTTACATTTGATTTGCATAATGCAGGGACCGCTACAAGGTTTTTAACGGCGGTTATGGCTATAAGAGAGGGGGAAACTGTTATAACGGGTGATAAACGTATGCAAGAGAGGCCTATAAAAGAATTGGTGGATGGATTACGACAAATTGGGGTTGATGTTAAATATTTAAAAAATGAGGGATATCCACCAATTCAAATTCGAAACTCTAAACTCGAAACTCGAAACTCGAAATTTGAAGTTAAGATTAAGGGTAATAAATCTTCTCAGTACTTTTCTGCATTACTAATGCTGGGGCCGTTACTCTCAAAGCCACTGAGGATTGAGGTGGTGGGGGAGTTGGTGAGTAAGCCGTATATCGATATTACGATTAGTGTGATGAAGGCGTTTGGGGTGAAGGTGCGGAATAATAATTACAAATCATTTGTAGTAAAACCTCAGCAATATAAAGCTACTAATTATTGGATAGAAGGTGATGCAAGTGCGGCGAGTTATTGGACTTCTATGGCATTTTTGCATGATGGAAAAGTGGGATTTAGCAATCTTTCGATGCCAAGTTTGAATAAAAAATTTGTTCATAAGGATATTTTGGCTTTAAATTCAAAGAAAGCTAATAAACTGAGTAAAAAAAGTATTCAAGGTGATTCTCTCTATACGCAAGTATTGCACAAACTCAAAAATCACCCATCAAAAATCACCCATCAAAAATCACCTATGGTAATTGATATGAGTTCGATGCCGGATGTTGCGT
>JAOZLT010000105.1:0-3723 GCA_029934675.1 Candidatus Altimarinota bacterium
TTGTCTTTAATCTTTTGTTTACTTGAGACAGGAATAACCACCGGGGTTAGCCGGCAGTTATTTACTTTAGATTATGGACAAGGATTAGCGTTAACCCAGTTTGCTCCACTAGCATCAGTAATGTCTACAATTGCTGCGCCATCTGGCTGAACTAATTCAGGAGTGTTTTTAAACATATCTGTCTTATCAGCTGACGTTCTTGTATCAACATTAGTAATACATATTAAGTGAGTGGACTCGGATACAAACCATTTTGTATCAATCACATTTCCCATATCGAAACTTGATGTATCCAAATAGGTGAGTCCTGTTAAACCATAAAACATCTTATTCATCGTCGTTACATTTCCAGTATTGAAGTTCAATAAATCTAATTCTGATAATCCTCTACAACTTTCAAACATAGATTCCATATCAGTGACGTTCTCGGTAATTAATTGACTTACATCCACTGTTCTTAAATTAGCCGAATTATAGAACATTTTCTTAGTTGAGGTTAATCCATAACCACCAATAACTCTCATATTCCTATTGAGATAAGCACCGGTTATATTATCGTCGAATGCTGCTCGAGTAACAGAACCAACAACTTTTTCTCTGAGAATATAAGGACCGATTCCTCTTTCCAACGGTACATCAACTCCAATAGCTTTATCAATCCAATTGACACCACCGTCGTTAGTATATTCCATAACTGCTCCCTCGATACTAATCGTTGGATCATTCGTCACTGTATCCCAATGAAAGGCGAGATGTTTTGGACAAATTTCATCATTTACCCAATCGTCTCCACCAGCCTGTTTGATTGCTGCTATCTCAGGCGACGTTGGTCTCTCCAATGAGCTACAGCCATCAAACATCTGTGTTGTATCGGTTGAAGCAGTAGTGTTGATCTGTGATAGACACACTAATGAAGAACAATCTTGAAACATAGTAGCGTGAGAAGTCATTAATCCAGTATCGACCACATCCATAGTTAGAGTATGTAGGTTGGTACAACCGTTAAACATCTCATCACCAACATTTAAATCTGGAGCTAATTTAACCCACACCTCTGTAACATCTGTTTTATTCACATTGAACTTAACAGTTGTGATCGGAATTTCACTCCATACATTCCAAGTTCCATCTCCAAGATAGTCTACTTGAAGCGGACTGTTCGATGTAAATCCTGGTTCAGTTAATGATCTAACTTGCATATCAAATGTTTTAATTATTGGAGTATAGTTATCACACACATTTTCATTAACCCAGAAAGCACCATTGCCATCAGATAAATTCATTTGATTATCACCATCCGGCTGTAGTAAGGTAGTACAATTTGTAAACAAGTTTGCCTTATCGGTACTGGCTACAGTATCCAAATTAGTAATACATTCTAATCTAAAACAATCCCGGAATGTTTCATTATTATTGGTAACGCTAGTCATATCAAAAGTACTAAAATTTAAGAATTTAATAAGAGTACAACCGTGAAACATATCTGCCATATTCAATAAATTTGGAGTATCTAACCCTAATATATTTATAGAGAGGCAAGAGCTGTTATTTAAAAACATGTTTTCCATAGTCGTGACACCAGTAGAAATTATTCTAGATACATCGATAGATAGGAGATTAACAGCGCCGTCAAACATTCTCTCAGTAGAGGTTAATCCAGCTCCACCCGAAGCAATCATATGCCCATCGAGGTTCATTGTAGTAGTGTTATCTTCAAAAGCACATCTAGTTATAGTTCCTGGTATGATTTCTCGTAGTACATAAGGTCCAACCCCAGTAGCTAAAGGAAGATTAACACCAGGTAAGAGAGCAGTCCAAGTTACACCACCATCATTTGAATAATTTATATCACCACCCTCTACGGTAACGTTAACCGCCGCGGACATAGTATCCCATTCTAGAGTTAACGCTGTTGGGCATATGCTGACATTAGTCCAGTTAGCTCCACCAGCATCAATAATATCCGCGATAGCTGCTGCATCCGGTTGTTGTAGAACCGGGGTGTTTGTGAACATATTTGCTTTATTTGTACTCGCTTGAGTATTAATATTAGAAATACAGCCAAGTAAAACACAATCCATAAATAAAGATCCAGTGTTCGTTGTACCTGAAGTATCAAAACTCTGAAGATCCATATCGATAATATTACTACAACCCTTGAACATTTCTAGAATTGTGGTAACCCCAATTGTATCGAAACCAACCGGATTAATTTTATAGGCGGTTGCACAATTCGCAAACATTCTAGACATATTCGTACAAGAAGAAGTGTTCCAAGTATCAATATCCAGTATAGTCATATCAGCACAACCATCAAATAAAGACGACATGTTGGTGACCCCAGACGTATCAAAATTACCTACATAGGCTGTCGTTAAATTTGTACAACCTTTGAACATATTTTGCATTGTGGTAGCACTACCTGTATCCCAAGTATCTACACCCAAGGTATCAACTCCAGCACAACCATTGAAAATATTAGAGAAATCTGAAACGGAACCGGTCATTAGTGTATTTATAATTAGAGTTGTTAAACTGGAACACCCATTAAACATACCACGGATTATTGTTAAAGCTGGAGTAATAAAGTTAGATAGATCCAAGGCAGTCAGCGCGGTACATCCTATAAACATTTCTGAACTATCTACTAAGTTTGTGGTAATGAAGCTAGATAGGTCTACGCTCGGTAAAGAATTACACCCGGCAAACATTCTAGATGCATTCGTAACTTCAGAAATTTCTAAAGCCATCAGATCAAATGAAGTTATTCCAGTACAACCTTCGAACATAGACGAACTATCATTCAGTGAACGCGCATAAAATCTACTGAGATCTAAAGTAGTTAATCCGGTACAACCACGAAACATATTTTTAGTAGTTTTAACCCAAACTGGATCATAATTTTGTAATGAAACAGAAGTTACATTGATACAATCCTTGAGCATATTTTCACAAGATGTACTAGCGTTTGCATCGATTCTAATATCTCCAGTAAATTTATCTGCCATGAGTGGATCATTATTCCCAAACTGAACATTTACCCTACCGTCTGTTTTATACATAATATAACTACCTGCTGCCGGTACTTCCCAAGGGCTAGTTCCGCTATATGTGTTCCAGGATGTTCCATTATTATCAGACCATTGAAATTCAGTGGCGCCACCGGTGTAATTAAACGTAACATAAGTCAATGCACTAGTTGTAAAATATGCTATAAACGGAGGCATATCTTCAACTTCAACAACTTTCCATTTAGCGACCGGTCCCATCCAAATCATAGTCTTACGTTTCTGAATTTTTTCATCAATGAATCTACACATCTGATGAGTATATATTTTACTATCCGCGGCTAGCTGATCTCTCTCGGCTAGTGTTTCCACGTCAAAAACATACATACCTTTATATATCTCAACAATTTTATCACTGCCACCCACGGTAACGGTATTATCCTGTCTTATATATAGATTACCGCCACTCGAATTAGTAACCACCTCCCCTCGTTCCGCATCTGTTACGATTGGGAGACTCAAGGCTACATTTGAATTTTTACTGATTTGTCTCATCTTTTTCCTTTATCTTGATCTTGATCTTTAATTTTTGCTTTAGCTTATGGACAAGTGGTTGGGTGAACCCAAACTGCTCCACTGGCATCAGTAATATCTGTAATTGCTGCTGCATCTGGTTGAACCAAAGAAGTACAATTTAAAAACATATTCGTTTTAT
>JAOZLT010000105.1:3823-5487 GCA_029934675.1 Candidatus Altimarinota bacterium
GTAACACTATCACCAGTAAATACACTTAAATCAATGTGTGTTAATAATGTACAGTTATAGAACATTCTGTAAGCTGATGTTAAACCAAGTCCACTTTTGACTTTTATAGTTCCAACTATGTCTGAGTCTGTAGCGGTTGTATCACTAAAAGCACAACCTGTAATATCACCAGATGTCTTCTCTTGTAATAGATACGGACCACCTGTTCCAAATTCTAAAGTACGATTCCCCGCTGCTTTATCTGCCCAGGTAACTCCACCATCGCTAGAATACTCCATAGTACCACCAGCAATCGCAATGACAACATCTCCAACTTGTTCGGTCCATTCAAATCTTAGAATTTTAGGACATGAATCTAAGTTAACCCAGTTAGCTCCATTAGCATCGGTAATATCTATAATTGCTGCTGCATCCGGTTGTTCTAAAAGAGGGGTGTTTGTAAACATATCCGCTTTATCTAAACTAGCTTGAGTATTTACCTTAGGAAGACACATAAGATTAATACAATCCTGAACTAACCCATGTGTATCAAGGGCCATTGAGGTATTAAAATCTACTATATCAATAAAGGTCAGAGCGATACATCCTGTAAACATATTACTTATATCAGTTACATTTAAAGTATTGAATTGTAATAAATTGATTGAAGGCATACTGGCACAACCTTGAAACATACGATTCATGTCCGTTACCAATTTAGTATCAAAAGTGCTTGTGCCTAAAGCCGTCATACTCAAACAACCATCAAACATACCATTCATATCAGTGACATAAGTTGTATTCAGGTTGATATTGATTGTTGATAAGGAGGCGCAATCTTTAAAAGCCTTGGCCATGTTTTCCACTTTACCACTAAATAATTTAGATAAATTAAAGCTAGTTGCATTTACACAACCGTTGAACATAGATTCCATCGTTACTAAATCTGCACTTTTTGCTATCCGAATAGTAGATACTTGATCTCGATTGGCAGCAAAGCGAATAGCTTCAATTGGATCCGGGCTTGTTACCTCCCAAGTACCACCAGATTTTTCTATAACAATTACAGATCCACCAGCAATATCACTAAATCCAGGTTCACTGGCGTCGAGCATAGTTACCGTCATAATAAAAAGAGGGACTAATTTTTCCACCTGGTACCATTTAGTATTATAGTAACAGTCTGTGATATAATAACCACCGGATAAATATCGAACCCAATCACCAATTTTTAAATCTGGAGTTCCCACTAGTGCGTCTCTTTCAAAAATATCTTTCTTTTCGTGAAATGTTGGCACCTGTCTATATTCTCTAATAGTGCCAGATGTATCTTTGAAAGCTAAGATAGCATCATGACTATTAATAGCTAATTCCCCAGGTACTACCATTGTGCCATCTAATGGTCGAGATGGTGTTGGCGAGTTTTTCTTAAGTCTAATCATCTAAATTTCCTTTGTCTTGATCTTCTTGATCTTCTTGATCTTCTTGATCTTTAGGTTCGCTAAAGTCCGCACCTGGAGTATCTATCCATTTTGGAGCGCCATATAATTTCGCCCCTCTCCAATCGGCAGTTCCATATACATCTTTAAGATTACAATAAAACATTGTGGCATCTTGAAAAGAACACAATCCAATACTTGCTTCTCTAAAGTTAGCTCCAGTAAGGTTACAACCAATGAAGCTAA
>JAOZLT010000106.1 GCA_029934675.1 Candidatus Altimarinota bacterium
GAAAAAATCTCCTGACCCGTAAGTGACTTGTATTTGACTTATTCAAAAAAAGGTTATATAATTTATGCCTTTTGTTCATTTAAAAATAGGTGTGTTCGCTAACCTGTTGTGGCTTTTAGATTAGAGGCTATAGCCGGGGAGCGAACCTAAAATATTAACCAAAAACAACACTGGGAGGTGTTAGATGATTCGACTAATTGTGATTTTCTCGATTTTGCCACTTTTCTCTTGCGCTACTATGCTTGGACAGCAGGCCAAGAAGGCAAAGTCCAAGATCTGTAGTGTTTGTGGTAAAAAGCTGACTGATTGTCATGGTCAGCATGTGTTTGACCAGGATAAGGTCAGGTTTTTCACGAATAACATCCGGACGATTTGGCCGTTGATGTCGAAGAAGTTGTTCGTTGAGCAGGGGCTTGAGGCGAAGTTTGAGCCTGGCTATACTCCACTTGTCGACTTCTTTACGATGATGGGTAATGTTGCTAGAGCCGAGATTGCCAAGAAGAATGCCAAGAATTTGGCAATTAAAGCAAGGTCTGCTAAGAAGAATTCGGAAGATTTGACCAAAGCATTGGTCAAAGCTACAGCTGCTGGATTGGATGTGGCGAATCTAACCAAAAAAGCGAAGCTTGCTGACAAAGAGGCAACTGAAATGGCAGTCAAGGCTATAGATGTTGCCAAGGCAACGGTGGATCTGTTTGCTATCGTCAATGCCACAGCTCAAACGGTTGATACATCTACTGTCGTTGACTTTAAGGAGACAGTGCAGGTATCGATTCGTTTGTGGAATATTCATCGCGGTAAGACAACGGATGAAGTAGTGTTGTTTATGAGGCCGGGTAACCACGCTACGCCGATTAATTTTCGGCAGGCGGTGGGTTGGCTTTATTCCAATTCTTCTCCTCTTGATGAGTGGAAGGCGAATGGCTCGAAGAGATTGCCGTATCTGGTGGTTGGTGGGTCGAAGGTTAAGTGCTCGGCTGTTATTGGAGATGGCTGCTATTGCTATCCCTTGATCGGTAGATCTAAGGGGAGCGACAAGCTGTTCTTCAAGTTTGTAAATGCCAAACCATCGATGCGTGAGTGCGATGTTAACAATGGTCTCATTGAAAAGTGGGATTCCAGCATGAGTATTGGTGTTGTTCTTAAGTGATGAGCTACTTTTTGAAATGGATTAAAACGAAGGTTCCTCCCCGAACCTTTTCTCTAATTATAGTTTTTAATTTATAATTAGATTTTTTGTTGATCTAATACTTGTAATGCCTGCATAACTATTCTAATTGCACCCATTGAATTATTAAAATTAAATGGACCAGGGGATTTTATATAATTTTCAACTGAGCCGAATTTTTCTTGGACACATGCAATTACCTCGTTTGCCCATTTTACTTGTTGCTTAGTAGGCTTAAAGCTATTTTCTATAACTGATATTTGGCTTGGATGAATAGCTATTTTCCCATTAGCACCCATTTGTGACATTTCTCTTGCTTGTTTAGCTAACGGTTTCATAGTGTCAATATTACCAAAAGCTCGATTTATACCGTCCTGAACAGCAATATTCCTTGTTGTGGCACTACGGACAACTTCTACTGCTATATCTTTTAGTAGTTCATTTTCAAATATATTCTCAGGTTTAAATATTCCGTATTCTTGAGATATATCTTCCCATCCTATACTAATACCAATGGCTGATTTAGTAGCCTGTATTATGTCTAGAATTTCATTCAGGTGCTGTAAGGCTAATTTTGTTTCAATAATGAAGGAGAGATTAATAGGTGGTAGCCCATCAAGTATTCTGATAACTTCATCAATATCTTTAGGTGACGTGATTTTTGGAATATGAAAGCCTTTGATTTTTTCTGCCTCTATGAATTCTCTTAGAAAGTTTATATCTTCATTAAATTTTCGATCTCCATTAATAGGATTGGTTCTTACCCATATTGGCTTGTTTCCTGTCTGATTTAGATAATGGGTGGTATTTTCAATTGCTTCGCCTTTTTTGTCATGTGGAACACCATCTTCTAAGTCAAGAACGGTTGCATATGTCGTATTTTGTGCGGTGTCTAACGCTTTTTCAATATTTCTTCTTATGTGGGCAGGTGAAACTAAAGTTACCAAAGGTACTTCATGTTTAAGTGGTAGACTTTTCATAGATTTGATTAAGTTAAAGGTAGGCATTTTAGTTAAAGATGATTATGGTTGTCAACTAATATGGAGTGTCCAGTGGTAGTTTCTGTTATAATGACTCTGTTTTTTAAAATTAAATTCAATGAACATTCAATTCATAAACACATCACAGTGGGGGATTAAGAAGAGGAATTTTAATTTAAGCATCGAGCGACTTAAAAAGCATGTACCAGAGGTGGATGGTATTTTGAATGTAGTTTTTGTTGATGATGTTTATATTGAGTTTCTTAATAGGACATACAGGAATAAAGAAGAATCGACAGATGTGCTTTCTTTTTCTTATATGGATGAGAACGGTTTGAATGATGATAAGCTTATTGGTGAGATTTATATAAGTGTATCGACTGCAAAAAGGCAGGCAGAGGAATTTGAAGTGACTTTAAAATATGAGTTGAATAAATTATTTGTTCATGGTTTTCTGCATATCTATGGCCATAAGCATGATTCTGAAAAAGATTTTAAAAAGATGAACAAAATAGAAAAGGAGGTATTAAGCGAATAATTATACATTGAACAATTTTTTTATTATGTGGAAATTAGTATGAGTAAAAAATGTGTTCAATAATTATGTATATATTACAATTATTTGGTTGTTTTGGTAAAATTATATATACAAAATTTGTTCATTGGTTCTTATTTTAGATAAGCCAAATAACTTGTATAAAAAATTTGAACTCTCTATCTGTCCAGAGGTTTTTTTTATAAAATTGTTTGTCAAAGAAAATCAACTCGTGTACACTTCATTTGTTGTATGTGACGAGCATTTTATGCAGTTTACGTTTGAGCGGATTTTTGTTTTGTAGACTGGCGAAAGTAAAGTTCACAAAAATTATTCATCTAATTACAATACATGTCAAAAGAACAAATTGTTGCAAGTCTAGATATTGGAAGCTCTAAAATAAGAACAGTTATAGCTTTAATGGAAGAGGAAAAGAAAATGTCTAATATAATAGGAGTAGGAGTATCACCGTCTACTGGGATGCGTAAGGGGAATATTATAGATGTGGATGAAACAATAAGTAATATATCTGCAGCACTTGAGGATGCGGAACGAATGTCCGGGGCTCCTATTCATCATGTTTTTGTAGGGATTAATGGGAATCATATTGAAAGTTTTGATAGTAAGGGCGTAATTGCAATCTCTCATGCAGGTTCTGAAATTATTGAAGATGATATAAATAGAGTATTAGAGGCTGCTCAGGCTGTTTCTATGCCTTCTAATCGAAGAATTTTACGTATTATTCCAAAATCCTTTTCTGTAGATGATCAAAAGGGAATCAAGAATCCAGTAGGTATGATTGGTGTTAGGCTAGAGGTTGATGCTCATATTATTACTGGACAAGGAACTATTATTAAAAATATTGAAAAAGCGGTTCATCAAGCTGGTGTTGATATTGATGATGTTGTTCCAAGTTCTTTGGCAGCTGCTGAGGCTGTACTTTCACGAAGGCAGAAAGAATTGGGAGTAGTTGTTATAGATATTGGTTGTGGCAGTACCTCTATTGCGGTATATGAGGAAGGTACTACGCTTCATGCGGCATCTCTTCCTGTAGGTGGTGAAAGTGTTACGAACGACATTGCAATTGGATTAAGGACTTCAATTGATACGGCGGAAAAAATTAAGATTGAATATGGTACGACAGCACCTGAGGAGGTTAATGATAGAGAGACAATTGATTTATCACTTATTAGTAAGATTGATAATCATAAGGTTTCTAAAAAACATATGTCTGAAATCATACAAGCTCGTTATCATGAGATATTTGTTATGGTTAAAGATGAGTTAAGAGCAATTGGTAGAGATGGCATGCTTCCTGCTGGAGCTATTCTTACTGGCGCGGGTGTTAAAGTTCCTGGATGCATGGATCTTGCACGTGAGGTGTTAGGTTTACCTGTGCAAATTGGTTTTCCAACCGAAGTAGATGGTGTTGTTGATAAGATTGATGATCCAGCTTATGCAACAGCTATTGGTTTAGTTGTATGGGGGTCAAGATTTGAGGGGCGTTCTTATGGCTTTGGGTCATTTGATGTTAAAAAGGTTTTAAGTGGAATTAAAGGGTGGTTTAAGAATTTATTGCCATAAATTTCCTATTGTGGCTCCGTTGTGGTTCAATTATAAAAACAAAAACAAAAAGAACAAATTTTTAAATTGTAAATTTTAAGTTTTAATTTGTTGTTTGTTTTTCTTTTTATAATTGAAATATTAAAATTTGTAATTTAGACCCTGCCTACTGGCAGGCAGGCCTACCTATCGGTAGGCAGGCATTAAATTTAAAATCTAATTTCATTGTTATGTCAGAAGCATTAAAAAACTTATTTAACGGTTCAAAATCTCCTACTCACTCTTCTAATTCAGTGGAAGTTAAGCCAGAAATCACACCCCTTGCATCTATCAAGGTAATTGGTGTTGGTGGAGGTGGTGGAAATGCTGTAAATCGAATGATCTCCGCAAAAGTTGATGGAGTTGATTTCATCTCTGTAAATACAGATGCACAAGCACTTTATCATTCACAGGCTTCACATCGAATAAATATCGGAAAAGGTACTACCAGAGGTCTTGGCGCTGGCTCTATTCCTGATATTGGAAAAAAGGCTTCTGAAGAAAGTAGCGAAGAGTTAAAAGCTGCAATCGAAGGTGCTGATATGGTTTTTATTACATGCGGACTTGGTGGTGGAACAGGTACTGGCGCAGCTCCGGTAATTGCAAGCGTTGCTAAAGAAATGGGAATTTTGACTGTTGGTGTTGTTACTAAGCCATTTTCTTTTGAAGGCGTACGACGAATGTCGACTGCAATGAACGGTTTGGAAGAATTGAAAGATAAGGTTGATACTTTGATTACTATTCCAAATGATCGTATTCTTTCTATCATAGATAAGAAAACACCGCTTACGGATGCCTTTGTTGTGGTAGATGATATCCTTCGCCAGGCTATCCAGGGAGTTGCAGATCTTATTACTGTACATGGAATGATTAATGTGGACTTTGCGGATGTAAGAGCGATTATGGAGAATGCAGGCTCATCTCTTATGGGTGTTGGATACGGAACAGGAGAAAATCGTGCCGTGGATGCTGCACGTGCTGCTATTGAAAGTCCGTTACTTGAGCTTTCTATCCAAGGTGCTAAAGGAATTCTATTTAATGTTACTGGTGGAAATGATTTATCTATGTTTGAGGTTGATGAGGCTGCTAAGGTAATTACAGAAGCTGCTGATAGCGAAGCTAATATCATTTTTGGTGCTGTTATTAACGAGAACTATACTGGTGAGATTAAAGTTACGGTAATCGCTACTGGATT
>JAOZLT010000107.1 GCA_029934675.1 Candidatus Altimarinota bacterium
GTCGGCTTCAGCCAACTTCTTATTATCAACATCACCGTATTTTGAAACATTATCATTCTCTTGGTCATTGAGTGTATCCTTTTTAAAACCCAAAAACTTCAATATGCCATTCATCGCTCTAACTAAAACATTTGCTCTTACATTAGATTTGTCATCTCTTAATGCCTCTCTATTATTAGATCCTACAACTACTTCACTAAGCTCATTATTATTGGATACAAATTCCTGATAAGCTGATAAAACCATTTCATTTTTTTGAATTAAATCAAAAATACTTAATTCCTCAATAATCCTCTCTTTAATACTAATTCGCACCTGATTAGTAATAATATCTGATTTTCCCAAAAGTATTTTAATTGCTATTTTTTTTTGTTTACTATCTGGGAAATTATCAAAAACTCCTCTTAAACACCTTGAGATTGATTTATTAACCAATTTATTACAAACCTTATCACTACGAATAAATATTTCATTAAAAACAGAATTAGGAATCTTACTATCACAATGCATCCCCTCTCTAATAACAGCTTTAATAATCTCAATACTAATATCTTCACTTGAACGATGCTCGCTATCTATCTCATATTTCTGAGAAGTATAATAATACGGAACACTCTTATTTTGAAAAGCAGAAATAGATTCTACAATTATTCTACGCTGAGATTTTGATAAATCATCCTTATTCAAACCAAAATTCTTCTCAAAATAATGATATGCATAAGAAAGCGGATCACGCTCAACTCCAACTTGACTTTCCACCGACAATTCGGAATCTTCAGAATCACACTGAGACACCAAATGAAGTGACTTATCATCGTTAGACACACTTTCATACGCTTCATCATCAACACGTAATTCAAGAGCTTCTTTAATTTCATTCCTATGATTTGTAGATAAGTCTGGATATCCGTATCCTTCTGACTTTTCAGATAAGCTCATAAATCAATTACATGGCGATTAAAATCTGTACACAGACTTTAAAATAAATTAAAATATTTACACATCTTCAAACACAATAGGAGTAGTGTAGAAAATGGCATATACCGTAGCATGTATTTGACAATAAGTCAAGGAAATTATATTATGATCTATTGATATCTTCTTGTTTAAGGGCTAAGTATCTTTGTCTTAGCAATAAAATAAGTAATAAATAATATCCAAACATCATCCATAGCTTCATTCCTGGTATATCTATACTGGCATAAGGAATACGAGACATAAACTCAATAATCCAAATAATATAAGAAAGAATTCCCCAAGTAATATAACCAAGCACAAGACTAATCCCATTAAAAACAAATGAAAAAATTACGGCCAAAAAACCGAATAACATAGCGAGTGGAATAGCAAAAATTACGAGTAAATTTGACAAAGGTGCGATAATAGATAGGCGTTCAAAATTTAAAATAATAATCGGTAATGCCATAACCTGGGCAGACAAAGTCATCTGAATAGCTTCGCGCATACCAAAAGCTTCAGGTAATTTATTTGCATACTTATCAAAAAGCGGTGCAACATAGATAAGTCCAAGTACTGCAGCAAAAGAAAGCTGAAATCCAACATCCCACCATAATATTTTTGGATTCCAGAGCACCATGAAAAAAGCAGAGAATAAAACAGTAATATGAATATTATTCTGACGACCATAATTTAGAGCAATAAGCCCTAAAATTCCCATAATACTAGCACGCACAACAGCCGGGCTTGCCCCAACAAACAGTGTAAAAAGAATTATGGATATTATGGCTACCAAAAATCCAATTCTACGTGGTATTCCCTTCAAAATCCACATCACAAACACAATTATTATTGTAATGTTATACCCACTTATCGCAATAATATGTGTAAGACCTGTAATATTAAATTTTTCCATCAAATCAGGTGGTATGCCTTTGCGTGCACCAACCAAAAGGCCAGCTTCAAAACTCGCATGCGGTTCCGGAAAAATCTGGTTTATCCGTTCCAAAAATTTATTTTGCAAAAAACCCATACTTCTCCAAAACAAATTTCCCTCTCCTTCTCCAATTACTGTTACCCAGGGACGATACATAACCGAATAAACCCCATATCTACTCAAATAATTGGAATATGAAAATCCATCAAATTCACCTGGCTCTTGCAAATCACCGCTAATTCTAACTCGATCACCGTAATGGTATTGTGGGTATTTTTCGAGAGAGATAAGTACATCACCACTAATTTCAATTTGTGATTTTTGACTTCTGATTTGTAATTCATCTTTGAATTTTGAGCTTTGAATTTTGAGCTTTTGCGAAGCAATCGTATATTTCGCCTTATCTCTCCTCACATCCGTCTCCACAATTACCCCTTCAATCTCAACCTTCTGCCCATTGTAATAGTCAACCTGTGTAGGAGAAATACGATGCTCAGCAAAACTAGCACGTAACAAACCCATACAACCGGCTAAAACAAATAAAGCTAATATAATCAGTACAGCCCGTAAAGTAAGCACAAGTGTAGGACTCTTGGTGGATAGTAAGGGGCTCTTGGTGGATAGTAAGGGGCTCTTGGTGGATAGTAAGGGACTCTTGGTGGGTAGTAAAGGACGCATATATGCGTCCCCAACCAATACCAACAAACACACCAACCCAACACCCAACAACAGATATATAGATGGCTGAACAACCAAATAAAGCCCTACTCCCGCAAGAAATCCAACCAAAGCTATAATGATATAAAAAGACTTTCCCATAAATAATAATATTACGGGTAGGCAAGGTATTCATTATACTTACTTTCCTAATTTTGTCAACACCTTAACCAATCTTTTCCAATCCCCTATCTCCAAATTCTCTGCTCTAAAGCTCAAATCAATATCAGCTTCATCTAAAAAAGGCTTTATTTCAGCTGGTTTTAGATGGAATCCTGCAGAAAGAGAATTACTGAGTTTTTTTCGCTTTTGGGAATATCCAAACTTAACAATCCGCAAAAAATCCTTCAGCTTTTCAATGTCAACCAACGGCTTATCAAACACATCTATCTTTAAAATCGCTGAATCCACTTTCGGCGCAGGGTAAAAAGATTCAGCAGGAACAATATCTATAATCTCCGGCTTTCCAAACAATTGAGTTTCAATCGTAATCAGGCTTTTACCAGTTATCCCACAAATCTTCTCCGCAGCCTCTTTCTGCACCAATAAAACCATCAAACTTGGAGGAATATCAGACTGAAGGAAATGTTTAAGTAGTGGTGATGTAATATAATATGGAATATTAGCTACCACCTTATAATTTTGAACTTTGAACTTTGAACTTTGAATTTGGTAGTTTAATATATCTGAATGAATTATCTCCAAATTTTCTCCGCTACTTTCAAATTTTTCCACCAATAAATCGACCATTCCAGAATCATACTCTATAGCAGTAACATGCTCTATTTTATCAAGAAGCTGCTCAGTCAAAAACCCTGTTCCAGGCCCGACCTCAACCACATTATCAGATAGCTTCAAATCTGCAGCCCCAACAATCTTATCCAAAGCATCTTCGTCTATTAAAAAATTCTGCCCCAACCCTTTCTTCGCCCACAGATTATGAGATTGTAATAATGATTTGAGTTCTTGTAATTTTGAATTATTCATCTGCAACAGTGTAAATGAAAAATGCGAAATGCAAAATAATAAATGTAAAATGAAGAAGGCCCTTCGATACAAGACCGAAGGGCTTCCGTTTTGAAACACATTAACATCATGGAGAATAAGGTTTAATCTTAACAGCGCCAGCAAAATCCATCACGCAATTGTAAATGTATTTTTTATGTGGCTGAATGCTAACACCCACATATTTTGCGTCTTTACTGAATATATTTTTGCGGTGACCCCGGTCAGTTACACCTCGATCAATGAGCAACTGAAGCACGATGTCCAGGGGGTTTTTGTGACCATATGAGCAATTCTCAGAAATCATGCCACCCCACGTACATTGATCTTCAACACGTGTTTTTAAGTTCGAACCGTTAGTTCCTATATGACCAACCTTACCAGTCCGCCCCATATCAATCGCATGGGCTATTGCCGACATTGTAAGTTGTTCTGAAGGAAGCAACGGATGCAAAGGCTTCATACTAAGCATCTGCATATAGCATTCCTTCGCTTCTGCAATCGAATTGCCTTTGAGATACTTTTTGGCAAAAGTCGGAGGATCCGTACGAGCCTCATTCAGAATTCTTACTACTTCCTTTTCGCCCTTCGTCATATAAACAACGTTCTTAGCAGTATCGTTACCAACCATACTAGCAAAAGAAGTCATCGGCATCATGAAAGCCACAATCGCCATAAAAAACTTCATCTTCTTATCTCCTCTGTTAAATTGTAAAACACCGACCCGCCTTATACGGACAATGCTTGAATTTTGTGCAAAAGATCAAAACGGCATATTACTTTATGATATTCTTAACAAATAGTCAATATGTGTAATATTAAAAAAGACCCCCGGCGTAACGCCGGGGGGCCCTTTGATCCGAGGAGAAGAAACTGGAACTAATCCATTGCAAATGCAACACCTAGCTCCAATGAGAAACCTCCCAAATTCCTTGTGCCAGAATAATTACCGTTACTCACAGCAACTCCAGCCCAATTAGCAGAGATATGAAATCTCCAGTCCTGCATCAAATTCCGCAGAGACGCCTTATCTTCACCAGGTGGTATGCCGAAACTAAAAAACGGTCCTATCGCATAGTGTAGTGAATGGATATGTCCTGCTTCGTAGAAGTGACCATATCCAATATTGGTATTCAGACCAATATGCCACCAGCCAGCATACTGACCAATACCAATCCCATAACCAAAATCTAAGACATGATCATCCTTAGATAAAGCTACCTTAACCTCATAAATCTGCATAAAATTCTTATTCACGTATACATACGCAAAGTTGAAACGTGGCAAAGTCACTGAATCATTCGGTAATGACTGATAAAGCAAACCCATAGAAAATTGTATAAATGGCCGACGCTCTTGAATGCCGAAGTTAGGGACGATTCCGTATTTCTCGATTGCCTGTTGCTCAAAGCTCTTCTTAGTCTTAGCAAACGCTGTAGTTGTTAGAAAAAATGCTACCAAAATCATCAGAAAAGTTCTCATCGTTTTCTCCTATTAAAACGTTTAGTGACTAGGGCAACCACTGCCCGACATCACATTTTGTAAATGATCAAAAAGGTACTACATTTTATAAGATTTTTTAATTTTTGTCAATCTAAATATTGACAACTAAAGAAAAACTAAGTATATTCATAATCTATAAATTTGCTTTTCATTATGAAATTTGAATCTCACGCAGATTACCAAAGCAACTTCACTAGAAGAGAAATATTAACTTTTTTTGCTTCAATAGCTCTTTCTGGCTGTACACAAAAAGTTAACAAAGCCAAAGAGATCAAAGAGGTTAAAGAAGTTAAAGAGGATAAAGA
>JAOZLT010000108.1 GCA_029934675.1 Candidatus Altimarinota bacterium
TTATGTTATGCGGAAAAAACCACTTTCCTATTTGAAAACTGGTGAAGGTTTAAAACAAATTATTTACTATTTACTGATTACGAGATGCACTGTTGTTTATCGGATACTCCGTTGCCAATCGAGAAATGCTTGACGTATTTCTTCAGTTAAAATTGTTTTTCTTTCCTCTTTATCTGGACGATCATACCCCTTGTCTCTCTTGCAACTATAAGAGCCCCATTTCGCTACATATTTATATGATTCCTCGTCAGTTTTATCATTTTCATCTTCTAGAGATTTTCTAATAATATCACCGCCACCGATTAGCTCAGAATTATTCGGAAGAAGATCTATATGTTCACGTCCTGATTTAACTTCAGATATTGTTAAGGTTGTAACATTATCCCTGACAGAGAGAATGAATTTAATTAACATCATCCCAACAACTCTCTCAATTGATGAGTCAAATACTTCTACTTTCATTTGCAACTGGTTTAATTTTAAGGTCGCATTGTAGCACATCTTATTATGCACTACAACCATTCACCAATCTCTATTTACTCATAGCTCCTGATACTAATTTAGCAATTTCAGCACGATTGATATTGTTTCCTGGTCTGAATGTAGCATCTTGGTAACCACTCACAATTCCGTTTGCATAAACTGTTTCTACGTAATCATAAGACCATCGGTTTTCGGGTACGTCTGAAAAACTTGACCCGTTTATCGTATTGATTGTAAATTGTGCGCCTAAAACAATCAGCTTAGCTGCCTGTTCACGAGTTACAGAATCTCCTGGTCCAAAATAACCAGTTAAATTTCCTTCCGAATCTTTGTAGCCCGCAGTGATTCCGTTGGCTGCAACAGTTTCCACATAACTATAAAACCAAGCATCTTTTGGAACATCTTTGAAAGTTGGAATATTCGGTGTGACCAGGTCAAAATCAAAAGCCTCTACAATCATTTTTGAGAGTTCGGCTCGATTAACTAACTCTGCTGGATTATATTCGTCTTTACTACCATCAATAATCCCCTCATCAACCAAATCCTCTATGTATGTGTAAAACCAAGCATCTTTTGGAACATCATTAAATGGTTGTTCGATTGATTCATTATCATTACGAGAATACGAATCCTCGCCTTCAGGTCTTGGATAATCCGGCTGTATAGCCTGAATTACTGCCTGAGTTGCAGCCCCCTTATTCCCGGCACCATCTTCTGCAGATATATTAAAACGATTTGTCTTCCCAGTTTCCAAATCAACAATTATATGGAAAAGGCCATTTGAATTTGCCTGTGTACTGGCGACCTTATTTCCACCTTTTTCTACATATATGTTCGCACTCGCTTCTGTTGAACCGGTTATTTCGTATTCATATGCTTTTACCGGATTACTTATATCATCGATTTCTGGTGCAGTTGGCGATGTAGTATCTCCCTTTTCCGTAGACGTAGCTTTGTTAGTTTCTTTAATTGTAACTGTTACTGAATTGCTGAACTCTCCTTCCCTTTCTGCGGTTATTGAAAATATGTTTGTCTTTTCCTGAGCTAAACCCACCATAAATTTCACTATACCATCCAAAGCATCGCTCCCTGCCCCATCCGTCATAGGTGCTAAGTCGTTTGGCCCACCGATAACATTTACTTTTGAACCAATAGGTACATTTATTGTTAATGTATACACATCAGCGTTTATTTGACTTGGAACTGAGCCAACAGTTGGTGCATTTAAAGCTAAAGCACCCATTGGGAAAACCAATGCGCATATGATTATTAATATTGTATTTTTTAATTTCATGTTTTTTTGGATTAATTTAATCTTATTGTATTACAAAATTAGAAGATTACAAAATTAGAAAATTAAAAAGATTATTTACTATTTACTATTTAATATTTGCTATTTACTATTTTAATCTTGTAATCTTGTAATAGTGAAGCGTTTGTAATCTTGTAATCAGAAGTTTATGGAATTTCACGTCCTAACAATCTTCCCGGAAATGTTTAATGGCTTTCTGAATGAATCTATTTTAAAAAAAGCTCAAGGAAAGGGCGTGATTAAGATAAAACTTCACGACATACGAAAGTATTCCGAAGACAAACATCATAAAGTCGATGATACTCCATACGGTGGCGGTGCTGGAATGCTATTTATGCCACAGCCGTTATTTGATTGTATTGAAGATGTGAAGAAAAAAGTACCCAAAGCGCCAGTAATATATATGTCACCAAAAGGTCAGCGGATGACTCAGATAAGAGCGGAGAAGTTGAACACAAAATTTACTCAATATATCCTTTTATGCGGGCATTATGAAGGAATTGATCAGAGAGTAATTGATAAGCTTGTTGATATGGAAATCTCTCTTGGTGATTTTGTGATGTCTGGTGGTGAGATACCTGCTATGGCATTTATTGATGTAATGAGCAGGTTAGTACCAGGTACACTTGGTAATATTGAATCTCATCAAGAAGAGACATTTTCCAAAAAACTCAATCGCAAAAAAGAATATCCGCATTATACAAGGCCGGCAGAGTTTAGGGGAATGAAAGTGCCTGAAGTTTTGCTGAATGGGAATCATGCGGAGATTGAGAAGTGGAGGAGGAGTAATTTGAGGTGATTTTTGCAATTCCCAATCCTCAATGATCAACTTATGAACAAATTTTTTACTCAATAAATCAGCTTAACTATATAGCTGATTATGATTTTTCAGATAATAAAATACAAAATCATTTCCTTTTGCGAAAAATAAAGCTCTTAAATCCGGAGAAACATCAATACTATCTAACCCCCTATATCTACCAGCTAGCTTATGACGTCTTAACTTTTTACATCCTGAATCATTCTGAAATAAAAGCCATGTTTTATACCAAGCCTTTTTCTGCTTATGCGTTAATTTGTTAAAATCTTTTTTAAATGATTTACGCCATTTTACCGTCATTTTCTGCTAATTCTTTAAAATACTTTGTTGCTTCGTCTAAATTCTTAAATTTAATGTCTCCTTCTTCAGATTCGCTATGGTAACGCGGTTTTGTATTGATGTAAAGCTTTCCGCTTCTAACTGTATCTCTTAATAACATTTTAATAAGGCTGCTTAAGGAAATACCTATCTCGTCAGCTATCTTGTGAGCATTTTTCTTTAACTCGTTTTCTATTTTTATAGATAAAGTAGTCATAAAGTTACTATTTAGTATATATTAAGTATAGCAAAAGTAATTACTTTTTGCAAGTGTGAACTTGAATCTTCAGTTATAAACCTTGCCTGCTGGCAGTCAAGTCTTTAATCTGTTTTTAGATAAATATGAAAAACAATATGTTATTAGAGAAACTTAAATCAGAGCTTAAAACCAAATCCCCTCTTTATATAAAGGTAAAGGTTCAATCTAAGGCGCCTAAGACCGAGATTGTAGATCAGATGGAAGATGAAACATATAAAGTAAAAGTTGCGGCTCAACCTGTAAAAGGAAAAGCGAATAAGGAGTTATTGAAATATCTGAAAAAGAACCTAAGCCTATCCGATATTCAAATTGTTAGTGGTGGACGAGATAGTGTGAAATTGATTCGACTGACTGTATAAGTAGATAAACAATTGCTCCACTCCCCTTTTTTCGATATGCTCACCTTGAATAATTAAGAATTCAGAATTAAAAATGAAAAATTAAATTCTTAATTCTTAACTCTTAATTTTTAACTTGAAAGGTATAAAATGATCGACTTAAAACAACTTCGGGAAAATCAGGAGAAATACCAAAAAGGCTTTGAAATAAAACAGGTAAAAGTAGATATACCAAAAATCCTTGAATTGGATGAACAGTATCATGCAAAACTTATGGAGGTTGAGGAATTTCGCGCAAAGAAAAATACTGTTTCCAAACAAATACCAACACTTTCCGATAATGAACGTCAAAGTAAAATTGCTGAAATGAAAATATTAGGAGGTAAGCTTAGCGAAGCTGAGAATAGTTTGAACACATTATTTGTTCAGCTTAAAGCTTTTACGGATATGATTCCAAATCCACCTCACGAAAGCGTACCTGTTGGTAAAAATGAAGATGATAACAAAGTTGTAAAAACAGTAGGTAAGAAACCGGAATTCAGCTTTAAGCCAAAAGATCATCTTGAGCTTGGGGAAATGTTGGATTTAATTGATATGGAAACCGGTGCAAAGGTTAGTGGGGCTCGCTTCTATTATCTGAAAAATGAGTTGGTTCAGATGGAATTTGCTCTCGTTAACTGGCTTTTGCAAAAATATATGCAAAAAGGATTTACTCCGGTTACCACCCCCATGCTTGTTAAAGAAGAAATGATGTATGCTACTGGGTTTTTTCCTGCTGACAGGAGTGAGATATATACAGTTAATCCTAAAACAGATGACAATCCCGATGGTGATAATCTGTTTTTAGTTGGCACATCTGAGGTCCCGCTTGCTGGCTTACACATGTTTAAAACAACAAAAGCTGATGAATTACCAAAGCGTTATGTCGGCTTTTCCAGTTGTTTCCGTCGTGAGGCAGGAAGTTATGGAAAGGATACAAAGGGAATACTGCGCGTACATCAATTTGATAAAATGGAGATGTTTTCTTTCTGTCATCCAGATAAATCTTGGGAAGAACATGAATTCCTATTTAGCATTGAAGAAGAAATATTAACAGAACTTGGTTTTCACTATCAGGTCGTTAACATTTGTGGTGGAGATTTGGGTGCACCAGCTGCTAAGAAATATGATTGTGAAGTGTGGATTCCTACTCAGAAAAAATTCCGGGAACTTACAAGCTGTAGCAATTGTACCGACTTTCAGGCTCGTAGAGGAAACATCCGATATAAAGACGAAAATGGTACACATTTTATGCACACACTAAACGGTACCGCTATGGCTTCTACAAGAACTTTAATTGCAATTATGGAGAATAATCAAAATGAAGATGGAAGTATTACTGTTCCTGATGTGCTTGTTCCTTTTATGGGTGGACTTGACGTTATTAAACCGAGAGCTTAATTACAAAGATTAGAAGATTACAAAACGCCTCTTCGAGGCTATTAGAAAATTAAAAACGTTCGTTATGCTCACTATTACGAGATTACAAGATTACAAGATTATAAAATTAGAAGATTATTTTCTATTTTAATCCAAAGGCTGGCTCCATGTATGCAGTATGCAGACACACCCGCATCAAGGCGGGTAGGGTTTTACCTGGAGACAACACTGGCTCATAATCAGTTATCGGACTAGCATTGGCTCCACGTGCAACGATGGAGCCAGCCGTATGTAATCTTATAATTATGTAATTGTATCAGTATTGATTCCATTAGAAGATTATTTTCTATTTTAACTTTCTAATAGCGAAGCGTTTGTAATTTTG
>JAOZLT010000109.1 GCA_029934675.1 Candidatus Altimarinota bacterium
CAGCTCAATGGCAATGTGGCCCAGCAGGACAGTTTGGCCTATGAATTAGAGCTGGCCGATTTGGAATCAAGCCAGTTGGATATCCAGCGTAAAGTAGCGGTGGGAACGGGGTTACGTGAGATTGAGCAGGTTATCGGCGACTTGATTTTGGAGCGGGATTACGAGGTCCCTTTCCAACGTCGTGAGCTGCGCAACGAGATTAATTCCCGCTTGGTGCAGTTGGGATCCCTGACCTCTTTGCAGCGGGTGGGCTCGACCATTGTTTCGGAAAAACCGGTGCGCCCCAGGGGCCAGCGGGCCATGCTGATCCTGGTATTTCTGGGTGCCATCGGGGGGCTGGTCCTGGGCTTCGTTTGGGATTACCTGGCGACTAATCGACGTGAGATTTTCCGTTCCTGAGCGTGGGCAGAAAAGCTACCGCTACCAGCCACGCCGCCAGAATAATAAAAGTCGGGTTGTTCAGATGTTCCTCGAACATGAACAGCCCGCAGGTGTGGAAGGCGAGTAGGCTGGGCAGGAAATAACCCGACTCCTGGCCGGCGAACCCCCGCAACACCGTCAGAATCAGTCCCACACTTATCAAAATTCCGAAGGGCACACCCCAAACTAGGGCGGCCTGCAAGAAGGCATTATGAGTGGCCCTGATTCCTGTCTTGCCGGCCAACTGGATGTGCCCCTCGGCAACCCCGAGTCCCAGGGGATTTTCAATACACAATTCCACGGCGCCCAGGCCACTGTCTCCGCGCTCGGCGGCATTGCTGGTCAACGCTTCGGTATTTTTCCAGCGGGCCCAGCCGCCTGGTGGGCCGTAGACCACCACCAATGGTACCAATACTCCCAGCAAGACGACGCCTATCAGGGCGCTCTGCCGTATCTTGCGGGCCAGGGCCGTGACGAAAACAACCGAAAATACGGCCACCAGCAGCGGGCTGCGGGTGCTGGTCAAGTGCAAGGCGATCAGTAGCCCCCCCAGACTGACCAACAGCAGGTTCAGCTTGAGGCGGTGACGGAAATAAAGGAAAAACCCAGCCGGTACCAGCAGGCTGATCACCGAACTGGAGGCATTGTGGTGGCCATGCAGCCCGGGAATTCGCACCTGGTGGGAAACGAAATGATGGTAGTTGGCGCCGCTGGAGGACAGCCCCACCATCTGCAAAATGCCTTCAAAGCCCAGCCATTGGAGGATGATCACCAGGACATTAACCAGTCCGCCCAGTAGCAGGCCCCAGGCCAACATATTCTGCCGACGATCATCTTCCAGCAGGAAAACCAGGGCCAAAGCCCAGGGCATGGCCAGCAACCAGCGCGCCGTCAGAACGGTGGTTTGGGGATCACTACCCAAAAAGCTGAAAAACAACCAGATGATAGGAGTCAGGGCGATCAAAGCGATAATGGCCAAGGGCTGAGATTTTTGTCGGCCACGCGCCAGCCTCGTAAGTACCCAGCCACCCAACAGCAGGCTGCCAAAATCGGTGGCTCGCGGGGAGGTAGGCAGGAAGGGCAGCAAGTAGAAATTGACCGACAGTATGAAGCCCATTAGGAAAGGCCAGAGCTTTTCATGGTGGAATTTCATGACTGGTGACCCTGCTTACTGAGCAGGCCTTCATAGATGGCCTGAAATTTATCAACCTGACGGGAAAGGGTGAAGTCGGCCGCACGCAAACGAGCTGCCGCTCCGTGTTGCAGTCTGAGTGCCGGATTTTGCATGTAGAGCCGAATGGCGGTGGATAGGGGCGTGAAACTGGGCTCTACGACCTGACCGTCCCGGCCGGTGGTGATGACTTCAGGGATACCGCCCTGGTTACTGCCGATGGCGGGTAATCCCCAACTGAAACCGTCGATTATGCTGCGGGAAAAGGGTTCGGCCCAAACCGAAGGTACTACCATGAATGAGGATTGGCGTAGGAGGTTACGCTTGTCATCGTCCTTGACCACACCGTGATAACGGGCGTGCTGCGGGTGGGCGGCGCAGAATGATTCCACGTCCGGACGCAGGGGGCCGGTGCCGGCAAAATCGAAGCCCAGGTTGGCGTAAGTGGCGTCGGCGAAAATTTTGGTCAGGACCTCCAGCAGGACGGGGATTCCCTTGTGCACATTGAATTGCCCCAGAAAAAGACCGCGTACCGGGTCGGACACGGTGCGCTCAGGAATCTGGGTCGGCCATTCCTCCAGGGCGTTGGGGACCACTTCCGGTTCGGCACCGGGAAAACCACCCGCGTCGAGATGCTTTTGCAGAACAAATTGCGTCGGGCCGGTCACAACCGGCACTCCTTTGGTCTGGCTAAGTTTCAGGCTGGCCAGTATGCGGCAGGGAAGCGGCGGGCGCTGACAATCGGAGTTGTTCGAACGCAGCAGAGTGGTGCGGGGGCAGAGCAGGTGGTAGTCGCGCAAGGTGTGGACCACGGGGATATTGCGTTGGCGGGCCACCGCCCAGATGGAGGGTGAGAGGCCGACCAGGGTGTTGGTATGAACGATGTCAGGCTGGGCGCGGTCCAAGACTTCGGCAAAAAGACATTGCCAGCGGCGGGAATGAACCGCCGCGAAATGATGCAGTCCACGTACGAGAAGGCCGCAACCGTCGGCGGAGTTGTCGGCGGGCAGCAGGTCGCACAGCCCATGGGCCGGGGCTTCGTAAACGGTTCCCAGACCATCGGCCGTGGGGCGGGTGGACAAGGTTTTTCCTCGGCCCTGGTAACCGGTGCTGGCTACGGCATCGGCAGCAATACCGCGTCGTCGCAATTCCATACCCAGCAAATGAGACGAAATCTCGGCGCCACCAATAACGTTGGGAAAGAACAAACTGTTTTGTATCAGGAGCTTCATGGGGAAAAAACTAGGGCAATCCCGGGTGCGAGACAAGGATTCATTGGGCGGTCTGTAGGGAGCGAACCCGCCGCTGGAAGCGTTTCAGGGGCCAAGCGGCCAGCAGTAGGTAGGTGCCGGCCGCGGCGGCGATCCGCAGCAGAACATGGCTGTCGTGTAGGACCAGGATAATCATGGTCATGGCAACCAGGGCCGGTATGATCAACACCAAAACAAGTCCCAGTTCCGTCTTGAATTTACGTCGGTTGATTACCATCAGGATCATAAACAGCAGCCCATGGGCTGTGGCCATGGCCCAACTGGCGCCCTGGCCGAGATGGTCAGGCACCAACAACAGGACGCCGACAATGGCCGTCAGAGAACTGATTACCAGCGGCAGGAAGTACCATTTTTGACGGTCTTCGGCCAACAGGGTGTTACCCAGGAAAGTCCCCAACGCCAGCATGGAATATGACACGGCGAGAACCTGGAACACCGGGCCGGCCGTCTGGAATTTACCATGGTAGATGAAGGCCACGAAAGCGGGGCCGAGCAAAAAGCCGCCCAGGGCCGTGGGCAACAGGATGGCGGCCACAAAACCGAAGTAAAGGTTGAAGGCGCGCAGGAAAGAGGTCCGTGATTCTTTGGCCAGACGGGAAAGGCGGGGCAAAAGAGCCGCCCAAAGTACTTCCACCGCCACCACCAGCAGAAACATGATGCGGGAGGCGGCGGCGTAATTACCGGCCACCTCGGGGGCGGCCAGTATTCCCAGCAGAATGATGTCGATGTTGAACAGGACCCGCAGGACGAGAATATTGGCCCCGACGGAACCGGTCTCCCGCCAGCGTCGCTTGGCCTCCGACCAGGTGGGTCGCCGGGGGTGTACGAAGTGCCCAAACCATCGCGCCAGGGGGATGTTGACCACCAGGTTGCTCAAAACCATGGCCAACAGGAAAATGGCGGGGACCCAATGTGCGGCCGGGTGTCCAAGGGCGCCGTCAAGATGACGCAGGCCCAGGATGATCAGCAGGGTGTAGGTCAGGCTGCGGACGATGCGCGAGGTGCCGACCAGGGTCATTCTCTCCAGTCCGACGGCTACCCAGTTCTGAGTGTAGATTTGGGGGATGACGGCGGCCAGGTAAAGCAGGAATACCCATGGGGCGTGTTCGAAAAAGGGGAGGTGCGGCAGAATGAGAATCCCTGCGGCCAGGACCAGTCCGGCCTGGAGGGCCAGCAGGCCGGTGTGCTGGGTGGCGTAGGTGAAGATCCGCTGGGTGTCGTCCAGGCGGGAAACTTCGCGGATACCCAGGGACATCATGCCCCACTCGGCGGTGATCAGGGCATAGCTCATGAAGGCCACGCCTACCTGAATGACGCCGAACCAGTGGGCACCCAGATAGCCGGCCAGGTAGATGAGGGCCGCCATGTTGGCCAACTGGGAGACAACCTGGCCGAGGGACAGAATGCTCAGGTTGTAGAGGATCCCTTTTTGGCTGCGGAGGTTGGTGTTCATGGTGAAATCAAGGCCTTGGGTTGTCTGGTGCTGGAATTCTTAGAAAAACGATTTGGCCGCCGTCAAGGGAGGTCAATGGCTCGTGGAGGACCTCCCAGGTTGCCAAATCCGGAAAAATATTAACCCAGGAAAAGGCCGTGCCCCCAACCAGAATTGTAATTTTTTTTGTGGCAAAATATTGATGGTAACGCCTAGTCCAGATATCGCCCCCTTCCACCTGTAACATATTCACGACTTCTGAGTTAACCAGCCCATCAAGGTTTACAACCGGTTGCCGGGAAAAATATCCGATACTACCGGAATCAAAGCAGCCGATGATGTCATCCTGATCGGAAATTTGCTCTAGGATTTCCGGAATGCTGGCATTTCCAAGTCCGACAAAGGTGGGTAGCGTGCCGGTCCGTGCGGACCATGAATAAAAACCAAAGCTCCAATATATCACGGCCAGGGCCAAGAGGGGGGGCAGCCAGGCATGGGGTTTCAGGCGTCGGGAAAAGAAAATGGTTCCCAAAACCACAAAAGCAGGGACGCAATAACGGATGAATTGGGGCACGCGATGGGGGTTGGTGAAACTGCTATACAGGATGATCATTATCAGGATCAGACTGGAAGCCCACCCGGTGGATCGCCAATCCTTGCTGACGGAAAACAACAGAATTATGCCCACGGCAAAGGCCAGTGGGCCCGGTAGGTCGGATTTCAAATCCAATCCCATCAAAAGATATGGGATGTTACGGCAGAAATGTTCGAACCCGATCCAGATTTGATCAGATTGGAAACCGGTAAGTTTGGCAACTCCCGAAAGAGGAAGCAGAGAGTGAAAATTGACGTAACTCCAGATAAACCAAGGTAAAACCAAAGCAAAGGAGATCACCGCGGTGAGACCAAGATCCCGCCATCGGCGATTCATTACCATATAAAGAGCCGTGGGCAGGGCCATCAGTAGTAACTCTATCCGGGCTAAGCCGGTCAATCCCAGTAGAATGCCAATCT
>JAOZLT010000009.1 GCA_029934675.1 Candidatus Altimarinota bacterium
CGATATCTATTCGAAGTCTATTCGATGTCCATTCGTTAATAATCTAAAAATACGTCGATAAGTTCACGGTTTACCGCGTATTGCATTGCTGTTTCTTTTGTAATTTTTTCTTCCTTTATAAGATTTACCAAACACTGTTCAAGGCGAAGCATTGAAGTTTCTTCTTCCTTACCATTCTCAGCACCCTGAAGTGCGTTATAAATCTGCTCGCTTTTTTCTGAACGAATGATATTTCTTACTGCATCGTTAACCATCAACTGCTCATAAGCAAATATTAATTCTCCATTTATACTTGGCACTAAACGCTGAGAAACGACACCCGTTAAGGTACTTGCCAATTGTATGCGTACTTGCTTTTGTTTCTGTTCTGGAAAAGTATCTATGATTCTATCTATGGTCTGAGCTGAGCTGTTTGTGTGCATGGTTGATAGTACCAAATGCCCGGTTTCAGCTAATGTAACAGCAGTTTGCATAGTCTCATAATCACGCATCTCTCCAATCATGATTACGTCTGGATCTTGACGCATAGTTGCACGTAACGCATCCGAAAAAGTTGATGCATGTGTACCTATTTCCCTTTGCTCAATAACGGATTTATCGTTATATAGAGTGTATTCAATAGGATCTTCGATGGTAATTATGTGCGCTTCCCTGTGTGTATTTATATGACTTAATATTGCCGCGAGACTGGTTGATTTACCCTGTCCGGTCGGACCACAGCAAAGGAAAAATCCTTGCCTGTAATTTTCTGCAATATCCTTAAAAATCGATGGTAAACCAAGTTGTTCAAAATTAAGAATTTTGTTTCGAATCAGGCGTAAACTCATTGAAATACCATTTTGCTGTCTATATACGTTACCTCTAAAACGGTAATCATCTCCATAACCAAATGCAAAATCAGTATTTCCGTGTTTCAAGTAGTACTGGTACTGATTTTCATTCATGTATACCTTAAATTCAGGGCTACCCTCTTTGAGCTGAAAGAACTCAGCATCTTCAACCATCATCAATTTTCCAGATACTCTAATTATTGGTTTTTTACCAGTTTGGAAGTGGATATCAGAGGCATTATTGTTAATCGCCAAGTCCAAGATTTTAGTAAAATTGATATTCATTTGTTTGATATTTAACTTTTTGTATTCTTGATATTATAGCATTTATAGACTGAAAAAGCAATGCTTTACCCCCTTAGTTAAGAATTAAGAATTAAAAATTGATGCTTATTGTGTCTGTACAGCACTGTATTGTTTGTGCTAAAGTTACTTTGAAATTAAAATAAAAAAATGAACAAAACACATGCAATTATTGGATTTGTAGCTGGAATAGTAATTTTATTTGGTGGTTTTTTCGTTATGAAAAGTAATAGTGAAAAAACCGTCGATGAAAGCATACAGATGACAAGAGGTGAATTTCTTATAAAAAATACTCAAGATAATAAGATTACAGTTCATAATACTGAGTCAAGTGAGATAGTCATAAATTTGGTTGGTCCTGCTAATGAGCTAAAAAAAATCCATTTCGAACAAGTTGATGGAAAACTTTCTGAATTCAGCCTACCTGAGAATATAAGAGGAATAAGCGGTACAATAATTGTCCCGAATGGAGTAACCATTATTGACCTGGATAAACCACCCAGCCCTGATTTAAAAATAACCAACCCACAAATCAAAGAACAGTTAAGACAGGATTTGAGAGGCTATTATAAATCGAAAGGCGGAGGAAATTCCAATGGGTCAACAACACCTACTGGCAATTCGTCATCCCCAACTACAGGTGAGGGATTTTCGACAAACCCAAACCCCGAAGGAGGAGAGGGTGAAGGTGAAGGAGAGGGAGAGGGTGAAGGTGAGGGAGAGGGTGAAGGTGAGGGTGAAGGTGAGGGAGAGGGTGAGGGAGAGGGTGAAGGTGAGGGAGAGGGTGAAGGTGAGGGTGAAGGTGAGGGAGAGGGTGAGGGAGAGGGTGAAGGTGAGGGAGAGGGTGAAGGTGAGGGAGAGGGTGAAGTCCCGCCACCACCAGCCCCATTTTGTGGTGATGGCTTAATCAATTTACCTAATGAGGAATGTGATGACGGAAATCTATATAGCTATGATGGGTGCAGTGTAATATGTAAAATTGAGATTCCAAATTCTGTATGTGGTAATGGGATACTTGAAACTGATGAAGAATGTGATGATGGCAATAATATGGATTACGATGGATGTGATTCAATATGTAATATCGAAATATTAGATTCTGTATGTGGCAATGGGATACTTGAGACTGATGAAGAGTGTGATGATGGCAATTTAATTAATAAAGACGGATGTTCAGATGAATGTGAACTTGATTATTATCAATATTCACAATGCACGATACTGATAAAACAAGAGGATCGTAATGAATGTTGCCAACAAGTACACAAGGATGACCTTCATCCTGATTGTATTGGATATTGGCTTTTTGATTATCACTCAAGAGTATGCTATTGGCATTGTCCAAGAATAGATTGTAGTACTGTTGAAACGCAGGCGGGTCGAGATTCTTGTTGTAAGGACGAACATGAAAATGACCCTCATCCACCCTATCCTGGTGAATGGTTTTATAACAAAAATAGCCTTCTCTGTGAATATCAATGTGCAGAATATGGGAGACTTGATTATCCCACCCCCCTTGATGTTACTCAGACTAGTCAATATTGTATAAATACTTACACAGATGATAACGATGTAGACCAATGTTGTGACACTTATCTAAAACATCCATTATCTATTGGCCCAAAACTTGGATTTCCTGATTGCATTGGAAAATGGTCAGTCTTGCCCGGAACAAATCAATGTAAATTTGAATGTGTAAGCCATGAGGAAATGATTGAGATTATGAAGGATTTGAAGGAGAATGCGGAGTAATTCACACCTGCCTGCCGGCAGGCAGGTTTCGCATTTCAGATTTCGCAATCAATTTTTCATTTTACATTCTTCATTTGGCAATTATTCTACATTTAATCTTAGGTTATTTTGTATAAAAGATAGTTAGGTAAAATAAATCTTAGCGCTTGGTAAATAGAATATGAAAATTGATTTAAAAAAACTGGTGGTTCAAGAGTTTTCTGGAAAAAGGGCTCAACTTCAATACATAAAAAATGCGGAGGAAGGTTTGTGGATTTCTGAAGATTATTTTTTCAAAAAATATTTCATCAAGAAAAGTGCCAGAATTTTGGATGTTGGTTGTGGAACAGGAAGAACAACCATTCCTCTTTTAAAGATGGGCTTCAAAATAATCGGTATCGATCTTGTTCCTGCGATGATTGTAAATGCAAAGAAAATAGCTAAAAAGAAAAATTTGAAAATTGATTATCGCTTGGGTGATGCAACAAATCTTGATTTCAAAGACGGACTATTTGATTATGTCCTCTTTTCAAATCAGGGATGGACTCAAATTCCTGGAAGAAAAAATAGATTGAAAGCTTTAGGGGAAATTCACAGGATATTGAAAAAAAAGGGAATTTTTATTTTTACTGCACACCCACGAGTTTTTAGTAGGCAATTTTCTTTATTCTTGATTAAGCAATGGGTTCGTTTTTATATTCTGAAACCTTTAGGATTCAATATTGAAGAGCAAGATTATGGAGATAGATTTTTTGGAAAAGAAACGAGTGATACACAAGTAACTTACGTAACTAAACAGTATATCCATATTCCTTCCGTAAAAGAAGTTGAGCATGAAATTGAGAAGACGGGATTTAAAATTCTTGAAGTTAATGGAAAATTACAAATTTCTAAAAAAGATGTAAGACCTCATCCGCCAGTTTTTTATATATGTCAGAAGTAGCGCGCCAAGATTTACATCGTCTAACTACCCACTTTTATGCGATGTTATTTTACAAAATGGAAAATTGAAGAATGTAGATTTGATTGCGAAATCAGATTATGTTTGTATTGTCCCAACCAGTCGTCTATAATGTTTTCGCCTACATAAGCTATTTTTATTTATCCCCTCCCATATGGAATTATTAGATGGCAAAGCATTGTCTGTTCAGCTAATTGATTCCGTAAAAGATGAAGCTGAAAAGTTAAAACCGACTTTGGCTGTGATTTTGGTGGGCGAAAATCCAGCTTCTTTGACTTATGTTAAGAATAAGAAAAAGGCATGTGAACATGCAGGCATAGAATATAAAGAAATCAATCTTCCAGACACCATTTCTCAGGAAGATTTACTAAAGGAGGTAAATAATCTCAATGAAGATTCTGATGTTAATGGTTTTATTATACAAATGCCGTTACCTGATCAAATTTCTGTACCTGAGATAATTCGAGCAATCGACCCAAAAAAAGATGTAGATGGTTTTCACGCATACAATTTAGGAAAGATGTTTTTAAGCCCTGATTTTGAAGACTTACCACCAGCTACGCCTTCCGGAATTGTAAAACTGTTAGACTATTATAATATTCCAATTCGCGGACAGGAGGTTGTTGTAGTAGGACATAGTAATCATGTAGGAAAACCTATTGGCACTATGATGTTAAACAGAAATGCGACCGTAACTACATGCCATATATATACAAAAGACCTTGCATCTCATACTAAACAAGCTGATATTTTAATTGTTGCCGTAGGAAAAATTAATCTGATAACTGAAGACATGGTAAAAGATGGCGTGGTTATTGTGGATGTTGGTATTAATAGAACCGATGAAGGTAAGTTATGCGGTGATGTTGATTTTGAAAATGTTTCTAAAAAAGCCAGTTTTATTACCCCTGTTCCCGGTGGTGTCGGTCCTATGACGATTGCCGCTTTGATTCTTAATACTATTTCTGCCGCAAAACGGCAAGCTTCCAATTAAGAGTTATGAATTAGAAATTAATAATTATTTTGATTCTTTGTACTCAATTATTAATTCTTAACTATTAATTATTAATTTGGAGATATGTGCGGAATCCTTGGGATTATCCAAAACAAACCGGTAGTTACAGACCTTTATGACGGGCTCATTGTGCTTCAGCATAGAGGTCAGGATGCGGCTGGAATAGCTACTTATAACGGTGGTCAAATGCATCTTAAAAAAGGGAATGGTTTAGTACGTGATGTATTTAGAACTAAAAACATCATCCGTCTTAAAGGGAATATGGGGATTGGACATGTACGCTATCCTACCGCTGGATGCAATAGTGCGGAAGAAGCACAACCTTTTTATGTAAATGCGCCTTATGGAATCGCGCTTGCTCATAATGGGACTTTAACGAATTATGAAAAACTAAAAAAAGAAGTACATGAAATGAATCTTCGTCATCTGAATACGACATCAGACTCAGAAGTCCTTTTGAATATTCTAGCTTTTGAATTAAGTTATGAATCAAAAAATAAGATAGCAAAACTTAGTCCCGAACAGATTTTTAAGGTAATGAAACGAGTATTTAAGCGTATAGAAGGTGGATATGCAGTTCTTGCTTTAATTGTTGATCATGGGATTTTAGCTTTCCGTGACCCAAATGGTATAAGACCCCTTACTATCGGTATTAAAGAGAATGGGGGGAAGCCTGAATATTCTGTTTCTTCTGAAAGTGTAGCTATGCAGGCACTTGGTTTTAAGATACTTCGGGATGTTGAACCTGGTGAAGCTGTTTTTATTGATAAAGAGAAAGGTCTTTTTACTAAAAAATGTGCAAAAGCACCTATGCGCCCATGTATTTTTGAATATGTATATTTAGCTCGTCCGGACAGCCTTATCGATAATATCAGCGTATATAAAACTCGTCTTAGGATGGGGCAATTTTTATCTAAGCAGATTAAAAAAGATAAATTGGATATTGATGTTGTAATTCCGATACCTGAAACATCACGCCATATAGCTATTACTTTGGCTAATGAGCTAAAAGTAAAATATAGAGAAGGTTTTATAAAAAATCGTTATATTGGTCGAACATTTATAATGCCAAATCAGGAAGTGCGAAAAAAGTCAGTACGCTATAAACTTAATCCCATTCCTCTTGAATTCAGAAAAAAGAATGTTCTTTTGGTAGATGACAGTATTGTGCGAGGAAATACTTCAAAGCAGATTATTGATATGGTACGTGAAGCCGGAGCTAAAAAAATATACTTTGCCTCCGCAGCTCCCCCGCTTATTAACCCATGTGTTTATGGTATTGATATGCCAACAAGAAAGGAACTTATTGCTAACAGGCTAAGTCACGAAGAAATTGCTAAAGCGATAGGCGCTGACAAGCTTTATTATCAAACATATGAAGACCTTGAAAAAGCAGCTCATTTAGGTAATCCGAAAATTAAAAAGTTCTGTTGGGCATGTATGGGTGGAAAGTATCCCGCAGGTAATATTACTGAAGAGTTTTTGGAAAAAATTGAACGGCAAAAAGATGCTGAGGAGGTTGCTGAGGATGAAAATCAGATGACATTACTCTAAAGCCCGAATATCGAAATCCGAAATCCGAAGGAAATACGAAGCAAGAAATTATAATTACTAAATGTTTAGATATTTGATAATTCGAATTTTGAATTTGTTTCGGATTTCGATATTCGGATTTCGGATTTTTTCCATGTGGATTCCGTGCTATGATACGGGTTGAGGAAAATGAAAAACCTAATAACAAAAATCAAAGAAGCTAAATTGGTTGGTCGAGGCGGAGCCTGTTTTCCGACTGCGACAAAATGGGAGATGGTTAAAAAAGCTAAAGGAAATCCAAAATATGTTATTTGTAATGCAAGCGAAGGTGAGATGGGAGTTTTTAAGGATCTTTATATTTTAAGTAAATACCCTGCAGAAATTGTAAAAGGCATGGTACTTGCAATGAATTATTTAAAGACTAAAGAAGCTTATTTTAATTTTAATTCATCTTATTACAAACAGACAAAACACAAACTTAATCCTATTTTGAAAAAATTTGAAAAAAAAGGATACAAATTTACGATTTACAAAGAATCTCCCAGCTATATTGGCGGTGAAGAAACAGCGCTTTTGAATGCGATTGAAGGAAAGCGAATTGAGCCTAGAATAAAACCACCTTTTCCATCCGATGTGGGACTATTCCAAAAACCAACTCTTGTCCATAATGTAGAAACTTTATTTAATATTGCGAAGGTGGCTGAGGGTAAATTTAAACCTAATAGATTTTATTGTCTAGATGGAAAAATTAAAAATCCAGGAGTCTATTACTTAGCTGATAACCTGACTATTTATCAGATTCTTGAACAGACAAAAAACCTTCCCAAATATGGTTGGTTTGCACAGATTGGTGGTGGTGCAAGTGGGCTAGTAATAAATGCAACCCAAGCAAAACTTCAAAAAATGACTGGTGCGGGTTCTTTGGAAGTACACTCAACAAAGAAAAAACCACGAGCACTTTTACTGGAATGGTTTAAATTTTATGCGAAAGAGAGTTGTGGTAAATGCACTCCGTGCAGAGAAGGCTCATATCAGCTTTATCAATTAGTTAAGAAAAATAAGCAAATCCCATGGAAAAAGATTATGGATATTGTGGATGTTATGGGAAAGACTTCGTTTTGTGCATTAGGGAAATCTATTGTAGTACCTGTTAAATCTTATCTTACTAATATCCTAAAGAAGAAAATCTAGCCAGGTTGTTTATCATGTTGTTTATCCGCCCTTCGGGCCGTTTATCAAGTCGTTTCACACCACATGATAAACCACATGAAAAACCACATGATAAACCACATGATAAACCACATGAAAAAAGTGAATATTCACATCAATGGCAAAAAAATAATATGCGATCAAAAAGAGTCTGTCCTGCAGGCTGCCATACGTAATGATATTGAAATCCCCCACTTCTGTTATCACGAAGATCTTCCATTAGGTGTACGCTGTAAAACCTGCCTTGTAGAAACTGATAATGGAATAGTTACAACATCGTGTGATTTAACTGTAAAACCAGGATTGAAAATCAAAACCGATTCTCCTAAAGTCAAAAAGCTACGTGATGAAAATTTAGAGCTTCTTTTGGCTGACCATAAAAAAACGTGCTCTAAATGCAGTAAGGGTTATTTTTGCAAAACTGCAAGACTTATGATGAAATTTAAAATATCCGGCACTAAATATCATAAAGATAAAATTGATAAGCCTATACATAAATTTGGTAATGCCATTGAATTTGACCCGCAAGCTTGTATTTCGTGTAACAAATGCGTGGAGGTGTGTCAGAACATAGGTATCGGTTTTCTACGCCTTGAAGGCAAGGGTTCAAAAACCCATGTGGCTTATAACCCTGACCCCAAAGTGGATTGTATTTATTGTGGACAATGTACTGCTCATTGCCCTGTTGGAGCCATAAGAGAACAGAGCCAGATCTCTCCAGTTGAAAAATTACTTAAAAATAAAAAAGACCACGCCAAAGGTCGGGCAGATAAAATCCTAATTGCTCAAATGGCGCCTTCAGTTAGAGCAAGTATTGGTGAAGAGTTTGGGCTAAAGCCAGGTAGTAATATGGAGGGGGAAATGGTAACTGCTCTTAGAAGACTTGGTTTTGATTATGTTTTTGATGTAAATATGGGTGCTGATATTACTACTTATGTGGAAGCTACTGAACTCGCTGAGCGTATAAATGGTCATGGAAAACTACCAATGATAACTTCCTGCTGTCCTGGTTGGGTAAAATATGCGGAATTTTATCATCCTGAAATCTTACCTAATCTGACGAAAGCACGCTCACCACAAATACATTCGGGTGGAGCGTATAAAACGTGGTGGGCAAAAAAAGCTGGCGTAAATCCAAAAAAGATTGTCATAGTTTCACTTATGCCATGTACTGCTAAAAAGTATGAATCTAAATTTGAAAAACTGAAAATTAATGGTATGTATCCGGTTGACCACGTATTGACTACACGTGAAACTGGAGCACTTCTTAAAAAGCATAATATCGATTTACCAAAACTCAAAAAAGGAAAACTAGATTCCCCAGGAACATATTCCGGAGCTGCTGCAATTTATGGAGCATCCGGAGGTGTTATGGAATCAGCTCTAAGATCTGCTTACTATTTTGTTACAGGTAAAGAATTAAAAAAGGTGGAATTTAAAGCCGTTCGTGGAATGCAGGGGATAAAAGAAGCAACTATAAAATTTGGCAAAAAAGATATCAAAGTAGCCGTAGCTACAATGGCTAAAAATTTCCACATATTAATTGAGGAAATTAAAAAACATCCAAAAAAATATCATTATATAGAAATGATGGCTTGTCCTGGTGGATGTATTGGTGGTGGTGGACAACCTTATCCGAATTCTGAACGCATAATAGCTGAACGCACAAAGGCTTTGTATAAAATTGATGAAAAAATGAAGCTTCGCAAAGCTCATTTAAACCCACAGGTAATTGATTTTTTTGAAAATTACGTAAAAAAACTGCCAAAAACAAAACAAGATGATCTTCTTCTTACTCGTTATTGGAAGAGGAAGAAATTTGAGTAACAAATATCTAAATCACCACTAGATAATTCCTTTGGAAACGTTAAATAAAAACGACACTAAACTGGCTTTAATAAAGCTATATGTTTTAGTTGTAAGATTTTAAAATTGCGTAAAAATTAATATGAATTATAGTGCGCAAATTCTAGATTATTTAAGTAGAGGTGTATATAATGTGCTAGCAGTATTTTTAACAAAATGAATTATGAAAATTATGTTAGTTGGGAATGGGGCTAGAGAACACGCTATGGCTGAAGCTCTGAAAAAATCCCCTAAATGTGATGAGTTGATTGTATACGCAAGTGCAGTAAATCCTGGTATTCGGGATTTAGCATCTATTTATCATGTTGGAAATTTGGGTGATATGCAGGCTATTCAGGCTTTTGCCGATGAAAATAAGCCTGATTTTGCAGTTATCGGTCCTGAAAACCCATTAGCCGATGGAGTTGTAGATATTCTTGCGCTAATTGGTATTCCGTGCGCATCTCCAACCAAAATACTTGCTCAAGTCGAAAGCTCAAAATCTTTTACCCGTGAACTTTTGGCAAAACATAATGTGCCTGGCGGGCCTAAGTTTAAGACTTTTACTTCAACTGATGGAATGATGGAATTTGCTAATGAGCTTGGAGAGATTGTGATAAAAGCTGATGGACTAAAAGGCGGAAAGGGCGTTCATGTAATGGGTGACCATTTTGAGACCTTGGAAGACGGAGTAATGATTGCTAAAAGCGCTGTTGAAGAAGATGGTAAGGTTGTAATTGAGGAAAAATTCATAGGTCAGGAATTCAGTTTAATGAGTTTTGTGGATGGAGAGAATGTTGTAGATATGCCACCAATCCAGGACCATAAACGTGCATACGAAGGTGATACTGGGCCAAATACTGGTGGCATGGGGACATATAGCTATCCTAAAAATCTCCCATTCCTAACTCAAAAAGATGTTGATGATGCACATGAGATCACTGTACAAACAGCAAAGGCGGGTAAGGAAGAATATGGGGAGTTTAAAGGAATATTATATGGAGGTTTTATTGCAGTAAAAGATGGTGTGAGATTGATTGAATATAATGTGCGTTTCGGTGATCCGGAAGCTATGAATGTATTTGTACTTTTGGAAACTGATTTTGTGGATATCTGCCAGGCAATAATTAAGGGAGATCTGAATGAGCTTGATATTAGATTCTCTAAAAAAGCCACTGTATGCAAATATGCTGTACCTGAGGGTTATCCAACTAGCCCGGTAAAAGGCGAGAGGATTAAAATTGGAGAATTGCCTGAGAGCGTGAAAGTGTTTTATGCTGCTGTTAATGAAGTAGATGGTGAACTTATTATGACTGGCTCACGTGCGGTTGCGTTTGTGGGTATAGCTGACAGTATCGAAGAAGCTGAACAACTTGCACAAAAGGCTGTGGAATCCGTGGAGGGGCCGATCTTTTATAGAAAGGATATAGGTACACAGGAGCTTATTCAGAAGAAAGTGGAAATGATGAAAGAAATACGGGACTGATTTAATTATCAATTATGAGTTCCACGCCTACTGCGGGACAGGTATGAATTAGAAATTTAATTATGAATTATGAGTTATGAATTATGAATCAAAAATGATAAATCAAAAATCACAAATTATGAATTAATCTTGTAATGCAAATTTATGAAAATCTGTTTAAAAATGACCGGGTGCAAGAATAACCGTTACGAATTGGATAAAGTCCAGGAATGGGCGGTTAGGCATGGCATTGAGATTGCTGACGAAAGTGAAGCGGATTTTTCTATAATTAATACATGTACGGTTACACATGTCGCGGATAAGAAATCCAGACAACTTATACGTAAAACTAAGAACAATAATCCAGAACTTAAGACTGTTGTATTTGGCTGTGCAGCAAGAATGCAGAAAGAGGAATTTGGGAAAATTGAGGAAATTGATTATCTGTTATCGGATTTGAAGGGAGTGATGGTGTTTTTAGAAAAGGAGCGACACAATCACAAACCCACCGAAGGCAACATTAGCCAATGTCGCTTCCAGTCGGATGGACATTGTGATAACAGTCGTTCTCGTGCCCTTGTACAAATACAAGATGGTTGTGATAATTATTGCTCTTACTGCATCATCGCTGCGGCGCGCGGTAAATCGAAAAACCGACCTGTGAATGACATTATTAATGAGATAAGTGGGCATGTGAAAAACGGATTTAATGAGGTTGTTCTAACTGGCATTAATATTGGTGCGTATGGATGTAGTGTTACTACGAAACCGGAAGAAAGTAAGTTAACGGAATTACTACAACAGATATTGGATGAGACGGATGTTAAGAGGGTTAGATTGAGCTCGATGGGGCCGGAGTACTTCTTCAATGACCAATCCCCAATGACCAATGACCAATTAATTACTGTGCTCAAAAATCCTCGTATCTGCAGGCATATCCATCTTTCCGTTCAATCTGGATCTGATAGTGTATTGAAACGGATGCGCCGAAACTATACAGTCGCTCAGATGAATGAGGTATGTGATGTTCTTCAAAAAGAAATTCCTGGAATAGCAATTACTACTGATATTATAGTTGGATATCCAGAAGAAACTGATAAAGAGTTTTTGGAAACTGTTGAATTTGTAAAACGCAATAAGCTCGCAAAAGCACATATATTCCCCTACTCTATCAGGAAAAATACGTTAGCTGCTACCCGTCCGCAAATATCCAACTCAATTAAAAAGGAGCGAGCTCATAAGCTTCAGAAAATTGCTGACCAACTGAGAACTGAATTTATTCAAAATCAGATAGGAAAGAAAGTATCGACTTTATGGGAATCTAAAAGTAGTGGGTTAACCGATAATTATATTAGGATTACAAATCTACATCACAGACCTTTAATGAGTGTGGATAATATTGTTATTGAAGGGGTAGAAATTATGGAGCTATAGAATAAATTTAGCTCTTTTAATTAGATTGGTATTACTTTTACACTTTCATCTATTTTTTCCTGTAATACTTGCTCAATAAAATCCAATGTACCAGCAGATGCCATGGGGCACCCTTGGCATGCACCAAAATATTGTATATAGATTGACCATCCTTCGATATCCATAATTTCTATACCTCCTCCGTGAGACCGAAGCATTGGCAGTACATCACTTTCAAGGGCTTTATTTACTAACTCTACTTGTTCGTCAATATCGAGTTTGTTAAAAGGTTTTTTCATGTGGTTTTTCAAGTGGTTTATCCGCCCTTCGGGCTGTTTATCATGTGGTTTGTCCACCCTTCGCCCTACTTCGCATAAAGCTTCGTACGACTTTGGGCTGTTTATCATGTGGTTTGTCCACCCTTCCGGGTTGTTTTTCATGTGGTTTCAACTACTTGATAAACAACCCGAGCCGAAAGTTTTCCTTTTGGAAAGATCGGATAAACAACATGAGGTTATTGATTAAATCTCACTCATAGGTTTGTCTAGTTTTCCATCTTCCATCTTCTCCTTCTCACTCTGTACATAATTAAGGATTTTAACAAAATCTTCTTTAGGCATAATAGTTGTACCAATAATGCCTAACTTGAGATCCACCTCTTTTTTATTAAATAAATAATTCAAAATTATGAATCCTCCAACGAAATATACCAACATAACAACTATAACAAAAATTCCTATTTGTAATGTAAGTAAGAAGTCGTATAGAGCATGAATAACCATAGCTAGCACCATTCCAATCACTATCATTTCGTCATGATACATATGCGATTTTTTAAGATGCAAAACTTTTTTAAAAAAGCGGAGTATTGGATGCTTTTTTTTGTTTTGCATGTATTGAATTTTTAACATTGTAGAAGAAAAATATGCCATACCATAATAATATCCAAGAATACCAGAGCATAGCATATGGACCATTGTAACTACAGTCACACGCATTACTGCAAATACAAAAAATTGCCCCATAGCAAGCTGTCCCCAATGCTGGCTAAAATATATAATATTCTCAAAAAAAGCAAAACCTAAAGCACTAATTATTGCCATCTCAATTACGTCATCAATCGATTGAAAACGATTATACCCAATAAATTTTATAATCCTGAATTTTCCATACTCCTCTAGTACACCCACTCCTAAAAAACTCAAAAATAAAGCTAAGACGGGTTTACTACCCATAATTGCAGAAATATTAGCCTTAAAATCTACGGGGTCAACTTTAAAGAAAATCAAGTTAATCGTATCCCCCCAATACACTTGATAAACCAAAATCAACTTTGCCATTAACATACCGCCAATAAAAGTCAGAATTACCAACCACTTATTTTCATGATCCTTCTTTAAAAACAAATAAAGCCATATTATGGCCGGAACAATGGCGATGATGAAGACTATTAGGATCTTTAACATTTATTTTACTTATTTCGTTTTACATTATACTGACAAAACTCGAATATCGAAATCCGAAATCCGAAACAAATTCGAAATCCCAATGTTTCAAATCCCAAACATTTCGATTTTAGTATTTTGTATTTAGAATTTCCTTTGGATTTCGTTATTCGGATTTCGGATTTTAAGTAAGTTCGTTTGCGATATAATGACACCCGAGACTTTGTGAACGGTGAAGGCAAGCTTGAATTAATTTATAACATACTATCTGTCGATGCTGTATACGATAGTCTCGTGCTGGAATTTCTGTTATTTCTTTTAGTGCCAGTTTTAGTCCATCCATATTCCTGACAATTCCAGCTCTTTCCCACATAATTTGCTGAATACGTTTGGCATAAGCCTTTACTTGAGGCAATGACTCAATAACTATTTTTGGAGTATTTAAAACTATGTTTTCATCAAGCTCAATTCCCTTGTCCACTTCCTTATTTTTTTCGAAGGCTTTAGCAATTACTTCTCCAAATACCAGTCCTTCCAAAAGAGCATTTGATGCAAGTCTATTGGCACCATGGACTTTTGAATTAGCTACCTCTCCGACAGCATATAAACCTGCTAATTTAGTTGCTCCTTGTAAGTTGACGGGAATACCTCCACAAGAAAAATGTGCGATTGGCGTTATAGGTATTAAATTTTTAGCAAGATCAAACCCATATTGTTTAAGGCGCTTAGCAATATTTGGAAATCTATTCCTTACTGCTTTAGCATCTAAATGATGCATATCCAAAAATACTTTTCCATTCATTGATTCAAAATATATTGCCCTGGTGACAATATCTCGTGGGGCTAATTCTGCTCTTTTGTCATATTCTTCTAAAAATCTTTCACCTTTCGAATTAACTACTTTCGCTCCAAATCCTCTTAGAGTTTCTGAAAGTAGAAAGTATCGGCCATCATCATATTTATCAAAAGCTGTTGGATGGAATTGAATAAATTCAAGATCACTCAATTCTAATCCTGCGTTAACAGCTAAAGCCAAGCCATCTCCTGCAGCTGCTTTTGTATTACTTGTTTTTGCAAAAAGCTGACCAAGCCCACCCGTAGCTAAAACAGTTTTTTTAGCAAGTATCGGTACGATTTCTTCGCCATTCACATTGCGAACATATACCCCTTTACATGTATCCTTATCTACAATCAATTCTATAGCATCTGCATTCTCTTGTACTTCAATATTTTTAGCTTTTTGTACTGCTTTAATCAACTGGTCTAAAACGTCTTGCCCAGTAAAATCGCTAGTCCGCCAAATGCGTGCTTCACTATGACCGCCTTCAAGTGCGGGTTCCTTTTTAAATTTTACCCCAAGTGATTCAAGAAAACGTATTGCTTTTGGGGCATTTTCTACCAAGTGTCTAACTGCGTCTCTATTATTATGATTAGCACCTGCTTCCAAAGTATCGTTTATATGTTTTACGAATCTGTCTTCTTTGGTCATTACGGCAGCGATTCCACCTTGTGCCCAATAAGTATTGGCTTGTTTCAACTCTCCTTTGGTTATAACAAGAACGTTACCCAGATTCGCTTTATTTATATGCAAAGCAGTTGCAAGACCAGCTATTCCGGCACCGATGATGAGGTAATCTGTCTTTTTCATGTGGTTTATCATGTGGTTTTTCATGTGGTTTTTCATGTGGTTTATCATGTGGTTTTTCATGTGGTTTTTCTCAAGCAACTTGAGTAACTACTTGATAAACGGCTCGGAGGGCTGGATAAACGACATGAATCAATCGGTATTATACATCAATTCAACTCCAACTGCGAACGCACCTCCCCCTCCTTCCAACTGCCTATTCGATTGGGGTATTTCTGTGATAAGAAATAACCTGCGCCCGCTATCATTGCCGCATTATCCGTACAGTAAATGAGGTTTTTTGGATATGAGAGTTTTATATCTGCGGAGAGTTTTTTGGTTACCTCAGATCTTAATAAGTTATTTGCTGATACGCCACCCGCAAGATAAACCTCTTTAACATTAAATTCTTTTGCCGCATTAATAAGCTTGTCGGAGAGAACATCGATTACTGCCTGCTGAAAACTAGATGCAATATCATGGGTGATTTTTGATGAATGATTTTTGATGGATGATTTTGCAATCTCTATTTTTACTGCAGTCTTCAAACCGGAGAAAGAGAAGTTGTATTTATTGTTTTTGTCGAGATATGAGCGAGGAAATTTGTAGGCTGTGGGATTGCCTTTTTCTGCGGATTTCGAAATAGCCGGTCCACCTGGAAAACCGAGATTTAACATTCGAGCTACTTTATCAAAAGCCTCTCCTGCGGCATCGTCCAAAGTTTCTCCGATTA
>JAOZLT010000110.1 GCA_029934675.1 Candidatus Altimarinota bacterium
TTCAATCAATTGATTTCTATGTTCCATTTTATTTAGCATTTCTGCTCCTTGTTTTTAATTTAGTGAATTGAAGCCAACTACGGCAACTATAGACACAGAGAGAATCCCAACATTCACGGAATCTTAAGATCCCCCCAGTTTGTTTTCAATTCTGAGGAAAAGGAAACCTCTCTCTATCTAACCACCAGGATTAACGCCATCTCCAGCGGCCGTTAATCCATTTCTTAGGTTTTCTATAAAAGAAATCACTTTCTTCTAAAACCACATCTTTATACTTGGTACCTAACTTTGGAGCACCCATATCAGGGGCTTCCTGTTTTATATTTTGTTCTATTTTTTGAAAACTCAATATCGTTTCAGCCTGTTTGTGCGTAGTACCGGTATGAATTTTCCTAGAACATACCGGTCTCTCCTGCTCTACAACACCGCGTTCTTTTAACTCCCGCACCGTTCTATAAATAGTCATACTTTTTGAATCCGCCCAGAAATCACCATCATCTGTCCGTATATGATTGAATTCACTACTATCTTCCACCCAAACCTCATCCAAGATATTAAAAGTTATGATCAATTTGTAACCTATGTTGGTGTGGTGGACACCGGCGCTCCAAAAAGTAATACTCTCTTTATTATTGAATACCTGGATTCCAAAACTTTTAAATTGCATGAATGCGTCCCGACCAAGATGTTTATTCTTTGGAATACCACCGATTTTACTATCATCAATCCAATACTTCCTATTGTCAAATAATTGTAATATATGAATTTTATCTGCACCACCGGAATCATTAATTGGTAAGGTACTCCCACCGACCCATCTGTAATATTCGGAATCTCCTTTGATTTCGTTACCACCCCTGGTGAAAACTTGATCTTTGGCGGCCCGTACCAACTTAAAATAGCATAAATTATTATCTGTATCGAAACTACCTTCAATACTCGTTTGATAATCAATCCTATCCTGCGTTGAGTTATCGACTTCCAATAATTTATCTAAATCGTACTCTTTCCCTGACATCAAACAATCTCCATCTTGGGAATATAAAAAACCACCTAAATTTTTAGAATGCATATGATAATCAAAACTGGTTTTATCAATAAAGGGTTCCGCCTCTGGTAATATTTCTAGGAAAGCATCGGCTTCATTTCTATTGATTCTAACGCAGACTTCACCTGCGTGTTTAAACGTATTAAGTATGACACCGGTTGAAATTAATTCGCCGTTTTCCATCGTAAAGGGTCTTTTATAAATAATGCGATACTTACCAGGCGTTCCAGATTTACTACGACTTAGGTAAAAGGCCTTTCCAGCACTAGATAAGGCCTTTATTATATCATCTGGTGTCAATATCTTTCCATTATAGCTATCGCCAGCTGGAACTCTAGGTAAATCAATATCTATATAACCCAGGTTGGTCATTCCTATCATATTATCTTTAGTTCTATGTCCGTCCTTAAATACCCAACCAGTAAACCCCAGCTTTGAAAAATTCAAAGGTTTATTGAAATCAAAATCCGCCAACTTAAAACCATAAGTACAATTACCGTGTTTTTTACTGATTTCGGAGCTAACACTTAACTTATCTTGATACTCCTGTTTCCTTACTAAATCAAACATCGCTAGCCTTTTCTGACCACATCATTAAATCCCAAAGCGCGGTCCGCAATAAAGGATCGATTAAATTTGGATATAAGATATCAAAAGCCGGTGTCATTCCCAAACGATAATAATATTTACCCACCATCTTTGATTGCCTGTGGGACAAAGACTTATAATCCTGGTCAGACATATTATTAAGTTGTGGTTTTGTAAGATTATCATGCGCTGAAATTACTTCACAAAAACTAAAATAAGCATGAAACCGAATCCAACGGTCATTTATAGTCTTATCTTTAAAACCTTCCTCGATATCGATACCTCGGACTTCTTCAAATAAATATTCAAAGTCATATTCATAAATAAGCATGAAAGCTTTTATCATATCTTCAAATAGTATTTTATGATCCACATGCTCCTCAATCCCGGCATTAAATTTACAAATATAACTTCCAACTAAAATCCTAAAAGCCTGTTTTACTTTACCCACCTTGGGGTTGGCTTTTATTGCGCGATTATAACTAAAGTTTTTTATGATATCCTTAAATATAAATAAAAATTGTGGTTGCCCGTACAAACGGTTGTTTTCCCATCCGACCGTAACTTTATCCTTCTCTTTAAAATAATCCCACCACGCATAATGATTTTGCATTTTATGAATTAACCAATCATGATCTAGTTCACTCGCCGTTCCATTAACCGTCTCCGCTAAGATACGTTTGCAGTTTTCCAACTGATTTTTTTTCGTCATTTCTAACCTTTTTCTATGTAATCTGTAACAATCTCCGTTGTTACCACGGTTATTTTATTTCTCTCTTTATAAGCTTGCCACGCTTCCGCTTCCAAGAATTCAAGCATGCTTTCTTCTTCTTTAAATATAGTTTGGCTTTTAGTTCCAACCGGATCCGCATACCATGACTCAGTCATTTAAATCACCCACCACATACGATAAAGTCAATATATTATCACTTACTAAGGATAGCGATTCTGCAACCCATTGGCTCCCAACCACATTCACATCACCTGCATAAATAACACTAGTAGATTTTACGAGATCACCGACTAGCCCTGGATTAGCTTTTGCAAACCCCTCTCCAAATTTATTATCGATTCTAATGATAGCTTCATCTAAAAAATCATCCATCACCATGGAGGCCTGTCTAATTAATGTTTCCCAACTTGCGTCAATTTTTGTACTCATCTGTATCCTTTTGTGTTTTGTTTAAGGTTGGCCCCGCGGCATGCTTTACGATTTTATCTTTTAACATTCGAAGAAATAATTTTTCCTTTAATGTTAATTCATCAAATTGTTGTTTGTCTAATAATTCAACCTTGTCAAAGGTAAACGCATAATCAGAATCTAAGAGGCTCAATGTATGTAAAATAGTTCTAGGTAATATTATATCTTTATCTTCTGATTCCAAAAGAATAAAATAATCCTTATCATTTTCTAACAACTTACATATATCACTGATTTTTGCGTTATTATCAGGGTTTATCGATTCGTCGTATCTCATTTTTTTAGCTTCTAAAAAAGCGCTTTGAATTCTCCGAAATGTCTCTAAATCTTCAATGGTTTTGATACTCTCGATGTAGCTTTCCAAATCAAAAACCTCCAGAAAATCATCTAAATACCCAGATTGTCTTTCTAATAAATCGTATGCATCTTCACTTGGTAATAAACGCCACCCAAAGTCCCACTCTATTTCTAAAAATGTATTCAATTCTGACTCAGTCATTATATGTCCCTCTAGCGTCTAAAGATTTCTGTTCTTTCTTTAAATTTTTAGTCATACGTCTAATATTATTAAGTAAATCCATTTCCTCTATATAACCATCCGGTACTTTATACCAGTAGATATCGGGTTCGGGTTCTAATAATTCAAACATCAAATCATTGATTATCTTTAATTTCTTCTGTCTTTTCATTTTTGGTCCTTGTGTATTTAATTAGGGACAGACCGCGTTTAAGGTCTGCTTATCCATACCTGCTATAGGATTTAGTGCTAGAATATCACTAGCCGATCCAGTCTTAGACTGGTCGCTTCCGGTATATTACCCCCGGTGGGTCAATTAATCTCTACTATCAAGAATACGCTTGATCTGATTATCCAACGCCAATCTAAGCGCAGAATCTCTAAAATTATGACAAACCATTTCTCTACGCAATCCGAGTAAAGTATTATAGTGCCGCGTTGTCGTTGATCTACGCATAATATATTTGCGCAATTTATCTCGATCGCGTTCTGTCTTTTCTTTGCGAGCCAGTTCAAACATCGCTATGATAACAACTCCTGCAGCTCTAGTTTCTTTATCGAAATCAAATGCAGTCTAGCTTCATCGTCATATCTAAAAGCGTCTGAAAACATACACGCCAGGCTTTCGAGTTCTTTGATTTCCGCCTCCGTTTCTCTAATCATAAATTGTAAATCGTCGTTCATTTTGTGTCCTTTTTTTTTATATTTTTAATTATATACTAAATCTCCTGAAAGTACGCTTAAATCCAGCGAAATCCTTTTACGATCTTTCCAGTTTTTTTAGCTGTGCTGATGTTAGCGCCACACTTTAATCCAACCGAGATTCCGGCGGCATAATTTGATTCATAAGTGCAAATAGTATACCCGGTCTTTGGATCGATCTGATAAGTTGTCTTTAACTTTGGCACCGAACAGGCTTTGCTTTTAGAAGCAGCTCGAATGGGATCAGCAGCAAGTTCAGCATTTGCCTTTAGAGCCGCTTTCGACATATTTGCGCTTCTTGATACACTCCTAACTGGATCAGCTGAAATTTCGGCCTGTACTTTTGATTGTGCTCTCGACAACTTAGCGCTTTTCGAAGCAGCTCTAACAGGATCAGCTGAAATTTCGGCATTTGCTTTAAACGCCGCTTTCGAACAGGCTTCCCTTTTCGAGGCAGCTCTAACAGTATCAGCTGCAATTTCAGCCTGTGCTTTAACAGCCGCTTTAGAACATGCCTCGCTTTTTGCGGCAGCTCTAATTGGGTCAGCTGCAATATCGGCTAATGCCTTAATCGTAGTACTATATCTAGCGGTATCAACTTTATAGTCATGTTTCTTTTGTAGAACTCTCTCCATGCTAGAGGCTAATTCTAAAACATCTGTCTCGAATAATACTTTACAATCTTCTTCCTTATGTCCTTGTTCAATGACTCGCTGCGGCCATCGGCTGGTGCAGCCGATCTTTATCCCCGGCACCTCGTATACAATGTACTTCTTCATTTTTTGATCCTTTTACGACAGGAAAGCCTGCCTCTTTTATTAAGCTCTTGAATGAACTTTCGACCTGCCTCTACTACTGGTGATCAAACCAATTCGAGACAGGACTTTCAAGAGCCCGCTTAAAAAAGACAGGTCGAAAATTCATGTTGTTGTACTAAGATATTTTTATACTTTGATTTATTTTAGCTACTTTAAAGCTAGCTTATTTAAAGCAACTACAGTACTTATGCTTTGGATGGTTTATCATGTTATTTCTTGATATAGGTTTGTTCGCTTTGGATTCTACACGTCGGTATATCCCAGACAAAACAAACCTATATCAAAACCACACAAGAAAGGATACAACATCTGTAACCCAAACATACTCAAGCAAAAAGACATCAAAAACC
>JAOZLT010000111.1 GCA_029934675.1 Candidatus Altimarinota bacterium
TAGTCTGCCTTGGCTTGTAGTCTTTGCTCTTCTGATTTAGCACCGTCTGGACTTTGTGAACTTCCGCCATTCCCACCTGTAGCGCCACCGCCACTTACAGGTTTGAAGAGATAGCTAAATTCACTATTCATAAGCTGTGATACTCTGCCTTCAACATTGAGAGGATTTCCACCCTCTCCAAATAAAGTCTTACCATCTTGCTTGAATGTGAATACAGCACCGTCTCTTTCAGCGCCATCCATTACTAATCTAGTTAATTCAGTGAAGGCGCGATCATTCTGCACCTTGTCACCTATGCCTAAACCTCTGAGTGTATCTTTTAGTATCATTTCAGATATTTCTAACTCGTGAGATGTATTGAGACCATCATACTTACCCTGTAACGCTGCAAGATTGCCTTGTAGTGTTTCATTGTCTAGCTTCAACCCTTCATCCGCGTTTGCTGCAAATGCTTTTAGATTGTCCTCTGTGAGGTCTGTTAATCCTGTAACTGTTGAAACCAATGTATGTAGATTTTTGCGTCTTGCCACCGCGTCTGCAATCTCTGCTTCTAATTCATTTACGCGCTTTTCGTTGTTGCCTACACTTTCATAAGCACTACTAACCGCTTGAATCATCTCTGGTTCACCATCTAACTTTGTTAAAATATCTTGTAATTCCATTGAAATACCACCGTATTAAAATTTTGATACCACCGTATCATTACGGTATTGTAGCATAACTGCCTATTTTTTATACAGCTATGTGACTTTTATTTGATTATTGTGGATAGTATCCCCATTCTGGCAATCCATCACCTGAAGTAAATACTTCTTTGGCTTTCACTTTCTTAGTTATAACATCATAACCCTCTTCTAAATATGCCCACCCGTGTTGATCTGCATAGATTTTACTTAATGTTATCCAATCTCCCTCATATATTGTTTTTATTCCCGTTGGTACAGATCTATATATTGTGATTTCCTGCTCTGGATTTCCTCTCATTTTATCCATCACGGAAAGTGTCTCATTATCTGCATCTTTATACGCTGGACCCATTCCATAATACTGTCTTGCCTTTGAACTATAAATATCATCGCCATAAATATCGCTAACATCATCACCAGAGTTGTTACCCTCTGGTCCTGGTGCTCTGTGATCCATTCTATAATCATCTGGCTCTGGTTCGTGCTTTTCTACTACTGGCTCATCTGGCTCTGTGATAGTTGGCTCCTCTGCTTTTGGTGCTGCTATTGTGTCTTTTTTAAAGATGGAAACAACATCTTCTTTTTTGAAAACCACATAATCTTCTCTGTCCACACCTTCATATTTTATAATCAGCCCACTATACCCATCCTTTTTTGCCTGCTCTATTATTTGCTTCTCTACCTCTGGACTATGCTTCGTGTCTGCTTTTGATACTATTAGCATATCTTTTCTTTTAATATTTATTTCAACAGGCGCAATCCTTCCTCCTTTCATAAAATATACTTCTGTGACTCCTTTTGTACCGTCACTATTCTTTTTGTTTGGATAAAACCTTGTATCTCTTCCTGCATATTGTTCAGCCCATTCTGGAGAACTTGTAAAGAATTGATCGTTATAAAAATCACCCATTTCTGATTGTCTACCGTGGTATGCAATTATTACTTCATTCGATTCTACTTTTGGTGCTGATTCATTTATCTCCAGTCCAGTATTCCCTACAATGATACTGCGGCAGTTTGGATGTAACGGAGGCACATAGTCCTTAGGTATATCATCAAACTTATCCCATATCTTGCCATCTGTATCGCGACAAAGTATCGTGGTTCTACTGTCTAGTTTCGCGACATACTCATAATTCTCAAAGAACCGCTGATTCTCTTTTAAAAATTTCATTTGTGTTCTGTTTTGTGAGTCTGCCATAATGGTTCTTACTATCGTTCTTAGATTATGTGCAGCTACATCGTCAATGTCTCCTATTTGAGAAACGATACTGTTAGGATTTGCGCCTGTTGCAACGCCAGAGATCATCGTGGACTTAGCATCATTGTAAACCTTGTTACCTACACTTTTAAGCGCATCATCTAGGCTTATCATAGTGTGAATATGCTCACCTTTTGAGTTCTCCCTATGGAAGTACATCTCAGTGAAGCTCATAGCATTTTTTAGTGACTCCTCATCAAATGCCCACAAGTCTTTTAACTCTTCAGACGGTATGACACTCTTCAGGAATAACTCACTCTTCTTTACATCTGTTTCAATGGCAGTATAAACATCTTTCGGCAGCTTACCTATAAACTCAGCACTTATCTTTTTGAGTTCATCTTTGAAAATTGATAATTGTTTATTCATTAGCTTTCGTGTCCAACTGCCTTCTGTTTTTAATAGTGCAGCCTGTAAATCCTGGATTATTTTAGTGAGTGCATTTGCATACTCTATCTCTGATACAGGTCTGCGCCTTGAGAGTTCATCAACTCTCTGAAGTAGATTCTTTTGCATCTGTTTCCTCTAATGGTATCATCTCATCTTCAATGCGAGCGAGTTCGTCATCAACGCTTTCTATCTCTATATACTCAGCGCGTACCATTGATTCAATAAATGTTTCTCTTGATAAGTTTCCAGCTATTTGTGCAGCATTGAGACCATTGATAATATTCGCGTCTGGTAATGAGTTGTTATAGTCCTTGTTGAGTATGATTTCGCCCACTGCTGTAGTTGATTTCATTTCACAGTATGAATTGTATGCAATGTTTAATACCTGTTGCAAGTCTGATGCAATGTCTGTGAGCCTCGATGTTGATTCACTATTCTCTTGTTGTATTTGAGTAGCCGTTTTCACTTGTGTTGATTCACTTGATAAGGTCAATGCCCTTTGACCCATAGATTCGGCTTTTAGGTTAAGATCCTTCTGCAACGCTTCAATATTGTTTCCTGACATCTCAACCCATTCAAAAGAAGCTTCTGGATTATCTGTTAAGACTACACTATTCACACCAAGCACTAATGCAGGAGCAGGTACATCACCTTCACCGATAACCTGAGCATTTGCATCTATGCCAAGACCCTTTCCAAACGGTATAGGACTTCCAGCCGTTTCTAGATAACTATCTTTCTTACTTGAAAAGTTTAAGTGATTAGCATTTATCTTTGCAATGTCATAGAGTGGTGGCACTTCATCCACATTGAGCGCGTAGAATGGTAGAAAATTATAGGAGGTTATGATCTCTTCTGCTATTGACCAGTCACCTTTACTGTCAAACTGTCGCCATATTTGTACATTTCCTTGTTCATCAATAACCCTGTATTGTAAGTAGATGCCCGTTTCAAAACCATCTTCTTCTTGATAGGTTTCAAGTAGAACAACCATAGTATAAATACCGTCTTCTATTCGCCAATTAGTAAGCTGTTCTCGCTCGTATAGTGCAAAGTAAGGCGCACCACCATCTGTCAGAACATCTACTAAGCAGAAAGACTTACCGTCCCTTATTCCCATAGCAGCCATATCTTTGCCAAACTCGTCTAAGCTTTTGCCTTGATAGATTATTTCCATCTCTTCTATGGCTGCATCGCTAAACTCATTAAACATCAAAGGCTTTCTGAATATCTGCCCACTCATAGCCGTGACAATGCGTTCAATGAAGTTGTCGAGAGTTGCCTTCTCTTTTCTTGCTAGATAGTCGGTATTATATTCATTGGGTGATTGAAATATCAACTCTTTTGCTGTGTCAATGCCGTGGTAAATGTCATTAACCAGCTTCACTTGATGTCGGTGAGCTTTATATTCTGGATGTAGGAAAGTAACATCTGCTGCCATAAATATCCTTTTTTGTGGATATTATAGCACTATCTAGGTCTATTACCTATTGTTGTTTTGCTTCTGCCATAGTTTGAATAGTGCCATACTGCATAAGACATTGAGTCATAGACATCGTCAAAATATTCGTGCTTCTTGTTTGGTAGTCCGTTATCATCAAATACATGTTTCTCTAATGTTTCAACAGTACGCTTCAATGAAGAGTTTATAAATACTCTTCTTGTGCCGTCTGTGGCTTTTATCATTGAGTTAAATGCGTTCACTCTGTCTATGATGTTTGGATTCTTTGTTAAGTTCATAACCTGATAGTGATAGTCCTCAATTATTTTTATGTCGGTTGTACCGCCTGCACTTGATTTATTTGCAGTACCTGTTGCGTCGGTATGAAATATCTTTTTATGATTTGGATACTTTATCTCTAGTGCCTCCATCATCTCTGTGGTATTGAAACTTCCAAAGAGTGCATCTACTAAATGCAATTCACTTCGTCTTTTGATAAAGATAGCTGCTGGCATTTTATTGACGTTGAAGTCTACTCCCACGATGAGAGTATCGTCGTCTTGTATCGTCTCAGCTGTACCGTTAAGCTCCCTATCATAGTCTGGGCATACTAATCCAGAAAAACTAACAAAACTCCCAAGGTATTCCTGTTGGAATGATCTCTCATCAAGATCGTGCTTAGCCATCTCTATTTCTTCATGTGGTACATTCCCTCCATCTAGTGTTGTCCTCTGCCACGAAGCCCAGTCTTTTTTTGTTTTAGCCTCATTATATAGGTCATAAAAAAAATCCCTTCCTGCTGGAGATGAGATAAAAAGGCACCACCCTTGATTGTCTGACAGTGCAGGGCGGATTACCAACTTGAAAACATTCTCATTCTCTCTCATAGATGCAAACTCATCAAAGACAACACCACTTAACGCAACACCCCTAAGAGTGTCTGCCCTGTCAGCTCCCTTTAGTAATATCCTGCTTCCATTTACAAGAGTAATCTCTAGCCTAGTTTCATTTATGCTAGTGGCAACATTTCTACTCTTGTCTTTTATTATGTCCCATAAAATAGCCCTAGCCTGTGAAAAAGTAGGAGCTACAAAAAAATATAATGAATTTGGTTTTTCTAGTGCTTTCATTAAGAGGATATATGATGCAAGAACGCTTTTGCCCCATCTTCTCCCCATCGCACATACTTTAAATCTTGATGTATTATGGAAGATCTCTTGTTGCCCCTCTCTAAGAAGCTTCTTGCTGTCGAACCTTACAGTTGTCAAAGTGATACCTCGTCATATTTCCGCCAGCGCCTACAAGTCCACATATACCATTAAAGGGCTCAAAAGTCAAATTATATCTAGAACTAGGTTCACTTCGGTGTTTTGTTTATTATCCGCCAAATACCCACCCAAATGCCTCATCAACATATCGAGTGCTTTTAGCTTCGTCTCG
>JAOZLT010000112.1 GCA_029934675.1 Candidatus Altimarinota bacterium
AATCATTTAACATTAATAACCGCTACTTCACTAAGTTCCCCATAATTAGTACCTGTAGCCCTAATCTTTATCTTCGTCTTCCCCTTATCAGTGGCAGAAAAAATTGAACCAGCTTTTGAATTAGATGCAGTAACAGGATTTGGAGTAAAAGTTCCGCTTCCATCTGTAACTTCAAAGAAAACTTTACCTTTATACTCAGAGCCATCGGCATTAAGGACAATTGCATTAACATCAGCAGTCCCACCTTTACTTAAAACTGCAGGTATTACTTCTATATTCAATGTTGTAAGAGGGCTAGTAGGAGCAGTGACTTTAAGTGATTTATAAGCACTTTTTTGACGTTCAGCCTCAGTTAGATTCAAATTAATGTCCCGAACAACTATACCTTCCATTCCTAACATATCTTTTGCGCTTAATCTAACTTTATATGTTCCTTTTTGGGTATAAGTATTAGATGGTTTCATTTCAGTCGAATCTACATCATCATCTTTAATACCATTACCGTTCGCATCTACATTGATATCAAAATCCCATGCAAATCTTAAGGTAGTATCTTTAAGTGATGAGTCAAAACGTGAAGTACTTCCATCAAACGTAACGGTATTTTCATCCACAGTATAAGTAAACCCTGCCTGAGGCAAAGAGTCAGTTGCTTCTACATAAACTGTTTTGGTAATACTGGAAGAAAGACCTCGATGCACAACTTTTAACCTTACCTCATATTCCCCAGGTGTATTAAATTGTCGATTTACCTGCGGTCCAGTTGTTGTATCATCAAACTCACCATCACCATCAAAATCCCAACGATAAGAATCATTTGGTAAAGTCTCTCCCTGAGGATCATATGACTTAGAGACAAATGTAATAGAATCACCTGTACTTATAGTAGTTTTATCCAAAGTAAATTCAGCAACAGGCGAAAGATTCGGACCATTTTTAACATCCAAATAGCTCACTTCACCAAAACGCTCGACACTGCTATATAAACCACTGTCATTATCAGTAACTTCTACTACAAAGAAATAACGATTTATAATATCCGCTTCACCGAACGAAGTAATTGTAATATCTGTATCAGACGTAGAAGTACTATGTGTACCGAATTTCTCATTCTCAAAGCCATCTCTGTAATACCACCATTTATATTTCTTAATAGTGCCATCAGAATCCTTTGGATTAATTACTCTTAATTTTACTTTTGTTGGAGTAACCAAAGTATCAGAAGTAGAAAAAGAAGCAGAAGTAGGAGTAGAAGATGATATGACAAAATCAGTTATTATAGGTAATTGATTTATAACTTTAAAATAAATTTTGTCTTCTTGGCTTACCTTACCTGATAATTGATCACCAACAACAAGACTTACCGCAAAACATTCACCTTCCCGATTTATTTCATCAAACTTATATCTTGCCGTTTTATTACTACTTGTCTCACCACCTGAAAACTTCCAGCTATAATTAAGCAAACGAGAAGATCCATCTGTATTTATAGATTGGCTGGCATCAAATGATATATGATCCGTACGAGTTATCAGCGTACCTGAATTTCCATTACACAAATCTTCTACTTCGATAGGCTCTCGTACATTAACTCTATAATTGATTACCGAAACAGGAAAATCCGCTGAACCTACCAAAATTCTCATTTTTGCCACATTGTCATTATCATCTTTATCAAAGAAATTCATTTTCAAATCAAATTTACCGGTTTTACTGTATGCATGAGATGTCTTAGTATCTTCATTACTATCAGTTTCCCCATCGCCGAATTCCCATAAATATGCAACCGCATTTTTACTGTCAGCTTCAAATTTAACTTCTTCCCCAACCTGTACAGCACGTTTTTTAGCAATGATATCACCAGCCAGAACAGACTTAACCGATATTTTCTTTTCAAGCTGATCATGTTTTCCAAAACCATCTTTCACTTGTAATACAACTCTATACTCGCCTACGACATCATATTCATATGATATTAATGCTGAAGTTTCATCAACCTTTTCAAAATTCCCATCGCCATCAAAATCCCATGAATATGTTATAGAATCACCTTCATCAGGATCGTAGCTGTTTATTGCATTAAACTCAACAATATTAGGATGATTCTTTTTAGGTATAAAATGATTAAAATTAGCCACAGGAGCTCTGGAAATAACATTTAAAACTCTAACCACCTTATCTGATGCTCCTGTAACATCTATTACAAGTAGTGTAACAGTATATTTACCTGGCTTTGAAAATTGGTGCTCAAAAGAACTTTCTTTACTTCCTTTTATCTTTTTTGCATCACTATCTTCTACAATCCATTCATAACTTTTTATTGTGCCATCATCTGAGCGTGAATTTGCTCCTGAAAACTTAAATTCCGTATTTACATTACCCGTCTTTGGAGAAATATTTATATCTCCTGCCAATGACTTAATATATAGTTTTACAACTTTTTTATCTATAACACCCAAATTATCAGTAGTTTTTAAAATTATTGTATATTCACCAACCTTAGTGTAAGCATGTATTACTGTAGTTGGTGTAGTACGAACATCACTTGTCCCATCACCAAAAGAGAATTCATATTTTGTAATCAGAAGACCTGAAGCCGGCTTAGAAGTACTAGGGTCAAATGAAAGCCCTGCTTGAGCCTCTTTAAGAGTTACGCTGTGAAAATCCCCTGCATCCTTACCATTAATTCTAAATGCAACCTGCGTAGAAGGAGGCTGAGCTTTAATACGTACTATAGAAACACCATCAGCGGCGGTTTTATAACCATCATTATCCTTTTTGGACGTTGATACTCTCAATTTTATAGCATAAGCATTAGCCACCATAAATTCATGCACTATCACAGGCTTAGAGCCAATAGACACATCACTTCCTGATGCATCTGTATATGACCAGCTATAATCACTTATGGTTCCACCTGTAGGATCTACTGAATCAAGACCATCAAGCATAACTGTTAAGGGTACATTCCCTTTTCCAGGAATAGCTTTTATTTTAGCTCTAACTACAGGAAACCTATTAATCAAAATTTTAAGATTCTTGTATTTAGACTCGAATCTCCTAAATTGTATTTGATTTTGTGCACCATTGGAGGATATATTTTTAATAAGCTCATTTAATGAATCTGATGTATCATCATAAGCAATAATAATTTCTTTGGATTCAGGCATATTTTTTCTAAGCTCATCCATTTCGTACCTAATCAGTTTCAATCTTTCCAAAGCATACAAAAAATTTTCAAGAGCTGTAATTTCTGTCGCGGTAAGACCGCTGTTTGGATCATTAATGAGCTTCTTGATATTGGAAATTTTACCGTCTAAAGTAGATGCTTTCAAAGCATCAGCAACTTTTGCTTCAGCGACATCAGAAAGTCCGTCTAAACCTAAGCCAGCTTCCAAGCCTTTTAACAAATCATCTATCTTGTCAGTATTATCGTAATATGCAGGTTTAGAGGTATCACCATGCACAGTATCTGGTGAATCCACTGAAGATGAATCTGATGACGCATAAATAGTAGAGGCTACACATACATTTTTAAATGCAGAATAATCCGTATAACAAACATATCCAGTTCCACATTCCTCATGATTTTGGCAACCTGGTACTAATGGATTTGGACTAAAGTCTAACGAAGTACAAAAATTTTTCTTCTTAGTATAATCAGTTAAACAAGCATATCCATGACCATACCCACACTCATCTGAGTCCTTTGTCTTACCTGTAGGACAAGTAACACATTCACTATGACTCTGGCAACCTGGAAATGTTGGGTCTGGAATATAGCTAAATGACTTACATTCGTTCTTCTTAAGGATATAATTTGGGCTACAAATCTCTCCAGTTTTACATTCGCTAGCACTTTTACAACCACCCCAACCAGGATTAGGTGCCCCCGGATTTACAAAAGTTGCACCACTTTTTACACACTCATTTTTCCTATCAGCGTAGTTTGGATAACAAACATAACCTACCCCATAATTTATATCATTCACACAATCCATATGATTTTTACAGCCAGGGAAAGAAGGATTTGGATTTTGCTCCATTACCTGACAAGTACCAGTACTATCACAATATTCTGAAGGTGCACAAGCCGGAGTACATGAAGGAGGCTCAGTACCAGCAGAAGATGTAATAAATCGCACTATAGAAAAAGACATAATCACTACCAATATTCCCAACGCCGAATATGTCATTATCTTCTTCGCCTTAGTTATCATCTCTTCATTCCCCCCACTAACAACCCACAACACACCTGCATATATAAAGGCGATAGTAGCAAGAAATCCAAGAAAACCAATAAAGTAATTAACCATAGAAAGCAGAGTATCACCAAATGACTTTTTGGATATTGAAGAGCTGATGATAGTATCACCTGTACCCTGAGAAATTGATAAACCTCCTCCACCCGTACTTAAATCAGCTGCTAAAGAACTTTGCTGAATACCAAAAAGAAATGCTAAACCTACACACACAACAAGTGCTCCTAGTATATTAACCCAATGCTTTGAGAAAAATTTATTCATTGACTAATTAATACCTGTCACTAAATCCCCTGTTAAAAGTTGTACGATACTATACGAAAGTATTACCAAAATAAGCCCTACAACTGCATAAATAATAACCTTCTTCGCTTTGCCTGTCTGCTCATCATTACCATAAGCAGTAACATACAAAATTCCTGCATATATAAAAGCTAAAAATGCAGCTATTGCCAAAAACGGCAATACAAAATTCACATATTTTAGAATCAAATTACCAACATCCTCAGTACCCGTGACACCAGTATCTTTAAGTGTAGTCTTAATGTCAGTCACGCCCGTCTTTTCTGGATCTTTAAGCTGACATTTTTTTAATGTCGTGTTACAGCTATAACCGGAAACAGTACAATCACTATCCGAATTACAATCCCCGCTAGTACCAAAAATCTGAGCATTCGTATTTATGGGAAAAAGAAAGGCAAACAAGATGATTACTGTTAGAGCTGATTTAAGTATTTTTTCTATTCTTTTCATGTACATTATTTTTGGTTTTTGGGATTTGGCTTTTTGGGTTTTGCGAACGCAGTGAGTTATTTATCTTTATATTATAACAAATTTCCCCCTTATAATCAAGTATATTACAGAGTAGTGCTCGAGCGCAAGCCAGAGTGATTGGAGCTTCACCAGTTTTTCCTCCAATCGAACATTTTAAGCTGATTTCTACTG
>JAOZLT010000113.1 GCA_029934675.1 Candidatus Altimarinota bacterium
TGTAGATTATCAAAAATAAGGTCTGTTGCTGATGTGAGGGCGGCACGTATTCTAAGTGTCCCGTTTGACCCACCAATTCTATATACACCAGACACTTCTCTTATAGTTCCTTCTTCACTTGTAACATATGCTGTATCAGCATCATTTACTACACAATTATATGCTCTTGCGTTTCCACCCACATGCTGAGAGAAATCACTATTGATATTGCAATCTACGAATGTTGCAGTTCCGCTAGTGCCCATAACTGGAGAGCTTGGAGATAGGATATTACAATTTCTAAAAAGTAAATTCTTAGATTTATCTACAGCCGGAGACCCACTAATCGTACAATATCTAACATCTCCAACAACAGGTGATGTCATATTTTCAAAACCAACCATATACATATTTATAACACCGTGGCTAAAATATCCAAGACTTCCATTAATATTAGAATCAGACAATCCTATCACGCAATCATCAAAAGTTTGATTTTGAAGATATCCAGAAAGTGACATATTTTTTTCAAATAAAACTAGTTTATTCGGTGTTGAGTTCCATACATATTCTGTATAAAATATATTCAGAACATTTGCATATTCATTATTAGTAATATATAGTGTCCCACTACTCCAAAATAAGGAAGAGGAAGTAGAACCTTTTTTTGTTGAATGCACTAATGAACCAGAAATATTAAAATAATTTCCATCAAATACAATATCAGATGCCACAGTTAATTGGCATTGAGCAGCAGGATATCCAGAATATAAAAAAAGAATATCACTTGCTCTGTTGACTATATTATCTTTAAAAACAAATTCTCTAACATACATTGGCTTTGAAGAGTATCCAAATGAACAGACAGTAAAAATTATCCCATTAATATCATAAGTACATCCTACCGATGATATATAAATACTGGAATTATGGACATGCCTTACCGCATCTGTCTTATACCACAATAAGTTATTGTTACCACTAAACTCCGTATTTTGAAAATCTAAGATAATAGTACATGATGCATTATCATGTGCCCAATCGTAGCTTATAGCATTGCCAGCAAAATAAATATGTGAGTCTTTTATTATTAGTGAATTTATGGATAATTTTGCATTGTCTACCGTTTCACATATATTAAATAAAGAATAGCAAGATACGACTACATTATCCACTATAAAATATTTTGGATAATCAGCAGTACTACCACTATCAGTAGAAAACATATATCCAGCATCTGCATTATATGTAGAATCTTTTATCTGCGCGTCGAATCTATATATCAAGGGAGCGGTTCCGCTTTTGCTTGCTTGGAGAAATGCTCCATTTGTAGTGTTTGCTCTAGTGTGTGTAATATCACAATTTATAAAATCAAAAGTTCCATAAGACGCATAAAAATATGGCTGCTGAACTCCAGCATCAAGAAATGTAAAGTTAGCAAATAATAGTACGGCATCTGCTCCCCTTACGTCCATCATCACATCAGCAGTAACATCCAATGTTGGCCTACCAGTAGCATCTGCATCCCACGCTGACTGTCCAGCAGCAGGTCTGTCGGCATACATATGGTCGTCAACTTCTGGCCACCCAATTACACTAAAGTGTGTAAAAACTTGAGTTGTTGCTGTGGTAACAACAGTATCTCTTCTAACCCAGAATTGAGCATCATCAACTTGTGTTGCTCCTACATCTTTAAAAAAATCAGCAAGAGCTGTTGCTGGAGTTAGGCCATCATTTGCATTATCTCCAGTAGTCGGGTCTACATAATAAATTGTTGTTGCCATGTTCTTATCCTATAGTATATTTTGTTTCTGCAATACTGAATTTCCCTTGTATCTCTACCGTATATGTACTTTTTAATGGGAACTCAAAAGATTCGAATGGAAGCAGTATCAGTTCCCCATTGTTTACAAATAAGCTACTATTTGTATCAGATATATTCTTTATCATTATCATATTTGATTCAGAATTAAATACATATTCTGTCTTTGTAGATACTTCTAGAGTACTTAATTTTACTATTTCATTTAAAAGCGGTGAAGAATTAAACATTTTTTTCATGTACAAAAAAGACTTCATTAGATTTTCTGAATTCTTTAATATGTCAGAATATTCTGGGGTCTGCTCTGTCTCCTCTAGGGTTACATCTTCTTCAAGTAATCCGTCAAACTCTGTACTAATTACCATCTAATACTCTTGTACGTTCTTTAGCACATACGAAAAGGTACCGTTAAGCTCAATTGTGTCCCCGGCAACAACTGGAATTACTGTTGAATCTGGAGCAATGATAGGAAGGGATACATTTTCACCAGCCTGTATTATATACTCACCACTATTTATTTTTATTCCAGCGGAAGCTCCGCTATAGTTGTTGACAATAATAGTATTTGTCATTTCGGGAATTACCAAGACAGTATATGAACCATATGTCACTGTAGCCATTCCAGTAATTACTTCTTTTGCGGGGAAATTACTGTACATTTTTCTCAAATAAAGAAAACTCTTATATACATTTTCTGCATTTTTTAGTGTTGTTTGTACCGCTGGTGCCTGACCATCTAATTGTTCAAGAATCACGTCCTGTTCTATAGTTTGGTCAAAGCTTGTACTTATTGCTTGTGCCATTTATTGTCCTTTATTTTTATTGTTATTCATGTCATCATATATATCACTCAATTTACTATTTATATCTTTATCTGACATCATTTTCTTTCCAACAGAAACAGATTTTTCTTCAGATTTTAAAGCGCTTCTTCTAGCTAATGGTCCAGCAGCAAGGCTACCTAGGCCTGCGCCTACTGCTGCACCTTTTCTACCGCCAATTAAGCCTCCTATTGCAGCGCCTCCTAACCCATATGACGCAACAGAACCCAATATATGGTCTGAATACTTTGGGCTTCTACTTGAATCATAGCTTAGCATCTTTTTTGCATATTGTATGTATTCTTTTTTACTTCCACCATTCATATGTACATTTTTAGCGACAATTCCATATGCTCGTGGAGCATGAGGAGTCTGGCTTTCTTGAATAGAAGCAAAATATCTATCTGCGTCATTTAGGCGCTTGTCTGATTTGGTTGACATCACTTATCTTTCTAAAAATATGCGATTATATCGCCAGCAACACATTCTTTTATAGTTATTGTGCTGTTTATGTTATCTAGTGTATACATGTGCGCATCATTGGCATTATTTGTACACAGGATGCCGTTGAGGAATATCATTCTTATCGGTCTTGTGTAGTCAGATAGAGTTACACTATTATTGTCTCCTGCATCAATATTTTCAGAGGCAACCACAACAGATACTGCATCTCCAGACGGAAGGTCTGTCATGTTTACAATTTTTATCACAGCCCCAGAAGAATTTTTGTATTGAATTCTTTTTTCTTCGCTATTAAAAGCCAAAGAACTCGCAACCTGTGTCGTGAGAAGTTCAAGTGTTGTACCTATAGTAGGCTTATATTTCAATACCTCACTGATTGCAAGTGCTTTGGTAAAGGCTTCATTTGGTATATGAATATTTGCATCATCTGTACCTATATAAAGCTTTTCTGAGTCGATAGAGAAGCCAAGTTCTCTTGTTTGAAGTTTTATGGAATCAAAATCATTTTGATAGCCCCATCTAAGTAAAAATGCTTTAGCCATTATTAAATTCCTTTAGTGTGATAAGTTTTGCTATAATTATAGCAGAAAAACTATAAAGGCGTTAAGCATGGCTGAAATAATAAACTTAGGTGACTCTTTCTATAAAGAAGTGGGAGTTACATATTTTAATGATGGCGAAGAGGAGCCTGTAGACTTATCTATATATGATGATAATTATGTTTGTTTTAAAGATACTAGAGATACTCCAGATGAAGATGGATATGTTTTTAAAAATATACCAATAAAGGGGGACCCGTCAGAAGGTATCCTGATACTCAACTTGACCCCACAGGAGACAATACTGTTTCCTGAGACATCTCCAGACGGACTTCCATTCTTGTATGGGTTCGTTCAAATAGGAAGCAGTGTTACGGGACAAATACATGAAGTGTCTTTTTTTAAAACAAAAACTAGAAAAGGTGGTATTGGGCACATAACAGAAGTGGATAAAAGTTATGACATGGGATGTATCACTAGTGTAACTGGATGGATATTTGATGCAGGAAAATTATGTGACCAGACATCATCAATTGTTGATTTTGACGATGAGAATGAGGGATTGCTTGTCTATAATGGTGGAAGTATCGCGGCTACCGAGATAGATATCTTTGACCCAGGTCAACTTGACCTGGAGATGCCAGATACTATAGACCTTGGATATATTAGAGAGTGCGTCAATAACTTAGAGAAATGTTAATAAGAATAACTTTAAAGTGTTAGTCCATGATTATCTATATATCTATTAGCAAATCTATTCATGGCAGCTCTGGGTTTATTCATTTCTGAGTATAGTCGTTCCTTCCCTGCCTCTTTTGTTTTTGTAAAATTATGTTTTACTCTTTTGGCCATGCCTTGTCTCGACATTGGTACTTTTCTATTCTTCAATAAAGATAATCCAGGGTTTTTTGTCATATTCTTTATGCCCGCAGCAAATCCAGAAGTCTTTTCCATTTTTAAATTCCTTTTTTTTAATATAATATTATATCTTATTTTTTTACTTTACCCGAGATGCTTCCACCAATACTACCAGAAGTGGACCCACTTTTTACGCTTCCTGATATTTTTTTATCCATGGTAGCTATAATATCAGATGTGTTTATATCTCCGCTTATGTCTCCGCCTATTTCACCATCAGCTAAGCTTGGGGCTCTACCATCTTGCACAACAATAAGACGCGTAGGTTCCTTTATTTCCTCTCTAACTTCAATTTCATTTTTATAGTTGAAGATAGCTAAAGATATAGCATCCGTACAATCAATAAAACTCGACGGGGACATACTAAGCAAGTGTTCTCTTACTGAATGTCCAGATGGTAATGAACTTAATTCGAGAATTTTTTCTCTTACGGTCATTATATAACCTTGTCGAGAATAGAATCTGGTATAAGGTCAACTTTAGCAGTAAGTATATCTATTTTCCCATCAACGTTTATTAGGCTGAATAGTTTTGTTTCTTGCTCAGGGGTGAGCCCAGCTGCTACCGTGAGCTCTCTTGTAACATAATTCCATA
>JAOZLT010000114.1 GCA_029934675.1 Candidatus Altimarinota bacterium
TACCCATAAGATGAGCATATTCTTCACTATCTTCAAGACGTAGAGTAATTTTACCTTTCATATACTCCTTTGCTTTAGTAAGTTCTTCTTCGCTTACTTTTTCTTCAGTAATTTTTCGATATTCTTCCATAATCGCCTCAATTGCTAAATCAACTCTAGTCAAATCAACTCCGGCTGATGTAGAAAATGCTCCGGTATCAGCATAATCATCTGTTGTGGTACGGATATAATAAGAAAGACCTTTTGCTTCGCGTACATTCATAAACATTCGAGAGCTCATATTTCCACCTAAAATCACACTCAAAATCTTTTCTACAAATTCATCATCATGGCGTGCAGGCAAGGCTTCTACACCTAATATAATATGAGCCTGCTCGGTTTTTTTGTCCTGTAAAATAACTTTTTCGCCAGTATCTTCTTTTTTATAAGGCAATGATTGAATAGTGCTTTTTGTATCCGCAAACGGGAAATATTTTTTAACCAATTCATCCACTTCTTCTTCTGTGATATTACCGGCTACGGATATTACTGTATTATCTGGAGTATAAAGTGCATGTTTGTAGTCTTTCATCTGCTCGCGAGTAATGGCTTTAATTGTATCTTTTGTACCAATTTGATCCCAACCCATTGGCTGATCACCAAACATAATTCTCTCAAAATCCCACCCAACCTGATACATGGGGGTATCTTGATACATATTGTATTCCTCTAATATTACTCCCCTCTCCTTTTCCATCTCTTCAGACGACAGGTTTGCATTTACCATCATATCTCCGATTACATCAAAGGCTACTTCTTTTTGATTAGCTGAAAGCTTTACGTAATACCCAGTATATTCTTTGCCAGTAAAAGCATTAAAATCACCTCCTACAGAATCGATTGCGGAAGCCACTTCGGCAGCATTCTTATACTTCTGTGCACCCTTGAAGAACATATGCTCAAGAAAGTGAGAAATGCCATTTATCTCTTTTGTCTCGTATCGTGAACCCGCACCTACTAAACATAGTACAGTAACTGATTTTGTAGAGGATAATGGGGTTGTAATGATTTTAAGACCGTTTGGAAGTATTTTTAATTTATTCCTTATATTTTGGTAAAGATTATACGCAAGAAATCATAGCCGAACTACAATTATGGAGCAAGGTGGATAATTTATAAATATCCCGCCTATGCCCCACTGCATGAATGCAGATAGTCTGATTTTCTTCAACATCAAAAAGAATTCTGTAATCACCTACACGAAAACGATATTGCCCGATTTTTGTATCCGTAATAGTTTCAGCAAAATCAAATAGATTTTCTTGATCTGCAAACCATAATAGCTTCTTTTTAATACGTCTTTGTACATTATGGTCAAGTTTCCTAATATCCTTTATTACACTTTTTGAAAATACTACTTTCATATATCAAATGCTTCATCTATATCTACTATGTGTCCTTTTTTATGCTCTTCACGTGACTTTGCAATTTTGGCTAAAAAACTAGGTGAAGTCAATGCTTCAAAGTCTTCTAAAAGTGATTCCCATAGCTTGATAGGTAAAAATACGCCGATACTCTCACTATTACGAACCACATTGTAATAATTGCCATTCTCCTTCGCCTTTTTTACTACGGAAGCGAACTGAGACTGAAAACGTTTGGTAGATATTATTTTTTGTGATGTCAAAAGTTGTACTGGGGTCATTTTTTAATGTTAATCAATTAGTATACATATAGTTTATCAGAAAGTACATTAATTGTAAATCTATTTTAAGCCATTACGCCCCACTTAATTGCCATATATGAATGTATAAAAATTGAAATTCAGAAATATATTCAATCACTGAGATATAGTATTTACTGATTGAGACACATCTCATTTTTTCTATATATAGGAAAAAGGCGCCGTTCCACGGATGTGGGGGCGCCTGATATAGGTAGGATTCTCTCGGATTAGTTAGTAAGGGTATGAGCAGTGGGAAGTTTCCCTTCCCATTTGAGCCAATCCGCTGAGATCATAGAATGAAAATCTGCAGACCGATCAGACCACTTAACTGACTTAAGCTTTGTAGTAACCGTATCGCTAACAACAACACCAGTAAGGGTTGCATTTAGGTGGTAAGTTTGGCTAGCACCCGCAGAAACCGTTTCCTCCTGATTGAAGGTTACAGTGAGATTGATACCCACGTATTGGACATTTGCATTGATTACCAAACTCGAACCTCTATACAGCTTAAAACTGCTGATTGGAGGAGTGTTAACAACCTCAAACACCATTCGTCCAAAGCCAATTGAGCCTGCGTTATCGGCAGAAACAGTGAACGAATACAAGCCGTTCTCACCGTTAACCAACGTTGTGCTGGTAGAGGCTTTGACAAAGGTAGGAACTGATTTGCGGACGACGAAAGGGTTGACCGCCGAACCGCTAGTGATGCTTGGAGTGTGAACTACCGTTAAGCTCATTCCTCCAACTGCCTCGAAGCTCGAGCTAGTGTTTCCACTATCTCTAACCCCGAGACGAAAAATTTTGCCAGAAAGGCTTTCGCCGACAACCGACATCAAACTGATGTCGGCATAAACTTCCAGAAAGCGATCCTGTCCACTTGGGACATAAAGCCCCATATTGGACATTGTGATTTTTCCACCAGCCAAAGTCCCCGAACGTGTCTGGGCTACCCCGTTTACGTCGAGGTATTTGATGGTGACTTGCCTAACTGCAGCGGTTGCTACCGGAGTATCAAAAGCCCCAACAGCATCATTAATCACCGTCAGTTTATTAACGGTGAAGCTCTCACTCAACGCATGGAAACGATACTTTGCGACTAGCACGTTGCTAGACCCGGCCACCGCGATTGCTCCGTCGGGATTTCCTTCAGAGAAAGCAGTGAGAGTACCAGCAAGAGGCTGGCGTAGCGCTGGGCTCTGGACATTAATGAGCAACTTAGCTACTTGCGCCCGGGTTACTATATCATTAGGCGCAAACTGACCAGTTAAACTACCGTCAGCATGTGTATACCCATTAATAATTGATTGATTGTAGGCAGAAAGAACATACTTATAATACCAGTCTGAAGGAGTCACATCAACAAATGGTGATGCTGGAGAAAGAGTGGTTGGAATCGCAAAAGCAATTACCAGCACTTTCATTGTGAAAGCCCGACTAGCACCATCGCTTGGACCAAAATTGCCAGTAAGATTACCCTGTGCGTCAGTATAACCAGAGATGATTCCTAGCTGTACTGCTGCCTCCACATAGCTGGAGTATTCGGAGGTGGCTGGAACATCATTAAAGGTTGGTACTGCTGGTGCCACATAATTTACTAAGCCATTGGTTGACTTAATAACAAACTTTACTAACTCAGCACGTGTCAAAGCATCAGCTGGATGGAAATAGCCATCACCAACTTCAAATACGCCTTTAGCCAAAAGCTGTTCGACATACTCAAAGTACCATGTTTTACATGGCACGTCCTTGAACGAAGGAATGCAAGCTTCCCCTGCTACCGTTACCTCAGTGCCGTCAGCGCACGTGATTGTAATAGTACCATTCTGGTTATCTTTTATTGTGCAACCATTGGTGCCGTTTTTACCGTCGGTACCATCGTTACCGTTAACACCGTCCTTACCGTCGGCACCATCGTTACCGTCGTTACCGTTAGCGCCGTTAGTACCATTTGCACCATCGCTAAGAGTAATAGAAGTGCCATCTTCACAACTGATAGTTTTAGTACCATCACCATTACTAGTAACGGTACAAGTATTGCCATCGGTTCCATCTTGACCATTATGTATGGTGGCAGAAGTGCCATCTTCGCACAGAATTGTGCTTGTCCCATCACCATTATCGGTGACAGAGCAGTTTCCACCATCCTGAGCGCCACAACCCGAAGTTATGGCAACTAGCAAAAATATAAACAGACCAATAACACTTTTCATGGTTCTTTCTCTTTCTGATGCCGTTTACCGACATCTAGATTTTTTCCACCTACACGGTATGTGTATGTAGAGTGTGTATATGTAATTCTCTCATGTCGAGAGAATCCAAAAAATAAAACCCATCAAACCTGATAAAATAGTCTAAATCAATAGCTATAATAACAATGGTTTGATAAGGGATTCCTCGACATGAACAATAATGTAAAAGAACAGTTTTTTGAGCTTATTCCTAAAAATTGAAAAAAGCTAGATTATGTTACAATATTTTTATTATTTTGTCAATACCATTTGTCGGTATTTTCGACAACACTTTTTACTCTATTTTTCGCATAACTGAACCATTTTTTTGTTCATGTTTGACATAGTGTCTAAAGTTGAACACAAATTTTGTTATTGACCAAATTTTGTATACAAACTATTGTGTGTCTGCAAGCGCAGAAAATCGAATATCGAAATAACGAAATTCGAAACAAATTCTAAGCACAAAAACTAAATGTTTAAAACAAAAATACCAAATAATAGACCAAGTTAGTTAATTCTGATTTTGGTATTTTTTCAAAATTTAGATTTCGAGTTTCGGCTTTAAGCAACATTAACACCTAGAAATGGAAAATTCAGAACATACGCCAGTATTGCTGAAAGAAGTCATTGATCTTTTAAATCTTCGAGAAGGAATGAATGTGGTTGATTGTACACTTGGTCTTGGTGGACACAGCGCTGAAATTCTTAGCCGAATTAGCCCTGGTGGTAAATTAATGGGTTTCGATCAAGATAATAAAAATCTTGAAAAGGCTAAAAAATTTCTAAGTTCAAAGTTCCCACCACGGCGGGCAGGCAAAACTCAAAGTTCAAAGTTTATACCTGTTCACTCAAATTTTGAAAATCTAGAGTCGGAAATCAAGAAAAATAAGTTTGGAAGTCCTGATGCGATATTGTTCGATCTCGGAATTTCATCACCTCATGTAGACAATTCTGATAGAGGATTTTCATTTATGAAAAAGGGGCCTTTGGATATGAGATATGACCAAAATCAGGAACTCACAGCTCAACTTATAATAAACACTTTTAATGAAAAGAAATTGGCCGATTTAATATTTCAGTATGGCGAAGAACGGCGTT
>JAOZLT010000115.1 GCA_029934675.1 Candidatus Altimarinota bacterium
TGACATTTTCTTGGATCCGACGTATCTACCTATAAGAATTATAGCGAAGATATAGCATCTAAAATTGATGCGTCAATAGCTAAGATTATAAAAGATGCAGAATATGTAACTGAAAAACTTATTAATGATAATAAGGAATTAGTACATAAGATTGCTGAAGCGCTACTTGATAAAGAAGTTTTGAATGAGAGTGAGTTTAATGCTTTTTTTAAGAAAACGAAGAAATAATTCGTATTGAATATTTGCTACTTAATATTTATTATTTTATGAATAAAGTTAAATTCAAATCACCTGCCAACATAACAATCCCAGCGTCTAAAGTTATTGAAAAAACTGATGTAAGCAATCTTTCTCAGTCACCTGAAGGCTTTGGACAATTGCCTATAGATATTTTGGAGAATGAAAAGGAGATACTGGTTATGACTCCTATCGCGGGTGTGGATTTAGATCAAACCGAAATAATCATAACCAATGATGTACTAACTATACGAGGAGAGAGGCAGACTGACTTGAGCGGGTTTGAATTCAAAAAAAGAGATTATTATGTACAAGAATGTTTTTGGGGAAGGTTTTCCCGCTCAATCATTCTTCCAGCCAATGTGGATTCAAATAAAATTGAAGCATCTCAAAGAGATCATGTTCTATATATAAGAATTCCTAAAAAATCAGCTATTCAGATGAGAATTGTGAGGATTAAATCATGATTTGACATCTCAGGTCTTATGTTTCAAGTTTCAAGTCTCAAGTCTCAAGTCTCAAGTCTCACGTTACTTATTGTATTTGAGACATGAGATTAACATAAGTTAATATGAAAATAAGAAAAGTAGTATTACCGGTAGCGGGTGTGGGTACAAGATTTTTGCCTGCAACCAAAGTAGTTCCAAAAGAGCTTCTGCCTATTGCTGATAAACCTGTAATCCAGTATTTGGTTGAAGAGGCAGTACTAAGTGGTATTGAGGAAATCATATTTGTAATATCTAAAGGGAAGGAACTTATAAAAGATCATTTTTCTCATCATCCGGAGCTTGAAGCACTACTGAAGAGTAGAGGAAAGGAGTATCTTCTAGATAAAGTGAATCCAATTCATAAAATGGCGAATTTTAAGTATGTATATCAGGATGAGCCACTTGGAGATGGCCATGCGGTATTGATGGCAGAAAAGGAGGTAGGTGATGAACCTTTTGTTGTTCTTTTTGGTGATGATATTGTTAAAAATGATGTACCTGCAACCAAGCAATTAATAGAGAAATTTACTGGTGAAAGTATCTTGGCTGTCGAACGTGTGCCAAAAGATAAAATAAGTATGTATGGAGTAATTAAGCCTATTAATCAGGATGGTAAATTGTATGAAGTAGGAGAATTGATAGAAAAACCAAGTGCGGAGGAAGCACCTAGTGATTTAGGTATAATAGGTAAATATGTATGTCCGCCTGAGATATTTGATGCAATAAAACAATCTAAATCCAGCAAAGATGGTGAATTAAGGCTAATTGACGGATTTATGAAGCTGATGGAGAGCCAGAAGGTCTGGGCAGTTGAGATAGATGGAGAGAGATTTGATACTGGGAATCCTGCAGGGCTAGCCGCTGCATCGATTGCATATTTACAATAATGACCAATTTTGAATAACCAAAATGATATTTCTGATTTCTGATTTCTCATTTCTGATTTAATTCATAATTGATAATTCATAACTCATAATTCATACCTGTCCCGCAGTAGGCGTGGAACTCATAATTCATAATTGTTGTATCAATTTTGAATTTCCAATTTCCAAATAATTTAGATTAAATAGTATAATGCCACAAAAAAGCCTTGATTGTCTTTGAAAAATTAAGTAAATTATCTTGAGATTAGAGAGAAAATAGAGTAGAATGAAAAGACATCAATTAATTAATGAAAAACAAATGCTAAAAGATAAAGATGATTCTAATTATCCAGTACACATCCTTTCCGCTTTAGAAAAAATTGAAAATCTGAAGTTGAATGGTGAACATGAGAAATCTATTAAAGAGGCTCAGAAGCTTTTGTGTGACGATCCTAACTGCATAGCGGCCCTAGAGGAAATTGCAGATAATTATGTATCTTTGGATCAATTTGACCGTGCTGAAAAAGCCGCTAACCATGCACTTAAACTTGATAAAAATAGTTATACTGGATATTACATCTTAGGTTTTTTAGATTCTCATCGACAAGAATGGGCAAAGGCCATAAAAAACCTCACAAAAGCTAATGAATTACGTCCGAATAATCCAGAAATCCTCCGATGCTTAGGATGGGCAATATTTAATGCTAATAAAAGAAGCCAAGGTATTGTTATTTTAGAACGTGCTTTAAATCTAGATACTGAAAGTAGTCTGACATTATGTGACCTAGGAATCTGTTATCTGCAAATAAAGAGCTTTGATAAAGCGGTAGAACTACTTAAAAAAGCTTCGGATATAGACCCTGACAATAAACGAGTACAAGAATGTTACATAGCTGCTAAAGGTTTTAGTGAAAGATACACAACCCTCATCAAAAAACCTACCAAACGCAGAATACCACAAAGGAAATCTTTTGGATAAAAAATCAAATGTGAAGACATCTCTTCGCCTTGAAACTACATTCCTTACGTAGCTGAAGCTCTTTTGAGGTTACAATTGTAATAGAGGTGTTATGAAGACAGAGTAGAGTAATTTACGACAATAATTGTTTCAATTTTTGAAGTTAGATTTTTTATTTTAAAAACACTCTCAAAAGGGTAAAATAAGCTCATCATGACCAATAAAAAATCAATTAAAGTAATAGGTTTTGGTACATTTGACGGTTTGCACCCTGGTCATTTGAGTTATATAAAACAATTGCGAAACCTTGGTGATGAGGTTTGTGTAATAGTGGCGCGTGATTGCAATGTAAAAAACCTCAAATGCCGTCTACCGAGATATGATGAAAAAAATAGAATGAAGGAGATTAAAGATACCAGTCTTGCTGACCATGTACTTTTAGGTGATAAAAATGATTTTTACAAATGCATTTCCGATTACAGCCCTGATATAATTGGACTGGGATATGATCAGAGAGCGGATATAGATGAATTAAAAAAAATATTCCCTGAGATTGAGATTAAACGACTTGAAGCGTTTGAGCCTGAGAGGAATAAATCGAGCCTATTGAAATAATTGAAGCTCGTATCCATACACTCAAACGCACACGACTGTCCCGTCATTTCGTGTCGATTACTCCTCACCTGAGGGTGGGGAAATTTTTAGTATTACTAAGTATTGCAGTATACATAAAATTTCCCATCCTTGAATAAGGAGGTGCCCTCAACTTGTCGAGGGAGGTGGTCGAGACAGGGCATTAGTTTTTGTTTGAGCATACTGGAGTTTAAGGTATAATCAAATCGATATAAAAACAAAAAGAATGAAAGGAATACTGGGACATTTTAGGAAAAGCGGTCTTGAGAAGAAAGTTATCTGGCTTGAGCGGGTTTTGGCGAATGGCTGGCAGAATCTAATGCGCAATAAACTTTTAACAATTGCAACTACTCTGATAATTGCACTTATATTTTTTGTATTTAATCTAATTTTAGCTCTGAGTTATGCAAGTGACTCCGTAATACTTTCGATTGGAAGAAAAATAGATATTCGTGTGGAAGTGATGTCAAACGTGGAAAATTATACTATTCAAAACCTCGTAAATAAATTAAAAGAAATGCCTGATGTGAATGAAGTTATTTTTATAAGCAAGGAAGATGCATTAAAGAACTTTGGCTCTAAATATCCAAATGTTATTTCCTTTCTTGATAACAATAATCTCCAAAATCCCCTGCCAAATGTCATACGTATTGTAGGACAGGATGTTTCCGTAAACGATCATATTATAAATTATTTAGAGGGTGATGAATTTGCTAGAATTATAAATCAGCAAAAGCTGGAAAATGATGTCGGACAGAAAAGCAGGAATGAAAAAGTTCTTAATATCACCCAATTTATTAAGAAAATTGGATTATGGCTTAATATTGTTTTTGCGTTCGTAGCAATTCTAATTATCTTTAACAGTATCAATATCAATATCCACACTCATCGTCATGAAATCAATATTATGCAACTTGTTGGGGCAAATAAAAACTTTATACGTGGAGGTCATTTATTTGAGGGGATAATCTATGCCGTGCTTGCACTTATACTCAGCATGATATTTGCGCGCCTCACTTTGCTTTATTTAAGTAAGAATTTAATCGGCATAATCACTAACGAAAGTTTACTTGTGGGTCTAAATGCAATATTACTGCATTTTGAAGATAATTTTTTACTTACCCTTACATGGCAGTTTTTTGGCGCAATGGCGGCTGGCTTGTTAAGTAGCTTTATGGCTATTGAGTTATATTTGAGGAGAAAATTTTCGTTCTAATCTCATGTTGTTTATCCGCTCTTTGGGCCGTTTATCAGGTAGTTACTCAAGTTGTTTAACCACATGATTAACCACATGAAAAACAACATGAGAAACAACATGATAAACAACATGAAACGTAATTTCAAAACCACTGGTATAATCATCCGCAAAGTTGATTTTGGTGAAGCAGATCGTATTGTAACGGTTTTAACTGACGAATTAGGTAAAATTGATTGTGTGGCAAAAGGTGCACGTAGACTAAAAAGCAAATTCTGTGGACGTCTGGAGCTATTTTATAATGTTGATATTACATGTTTTCAAGGACGAAACCTTTCCATAATCAAAGAAGTCAATCTGATAAATGGTATTACTGATTGCAAAAATGTTGATAGACACCGTATTCTTTTTTATATTGCTGAGCTTACAAATCGCTTAATTCAATCTGATCAACATATTGAAAATGCCTACCTTTTACTCCAAAACGTACTAGACTGCATTGAGAATACTGATAAATATGAGATATTATTACATGCTTATTTAATTAAACTTCTGACGCTAGCAGGGTTTTTTCCTTCATGGAATAAATGCGCTACATGTAACAACTCATTAAACCTTAACAAGTCTATTTATCTTAGTACGTTGGATGCTAATGTGGT
>JAOZLT010000116.1 GCA_029934675.1 Candidatus Altimarinota bacterium
GATTTCATCCTTTTACTTTGTAGTGTTTCATAGTGTCGACTTTACAGTAAAGTTTATTATCTGAACGGGTGATAAGTGAATTATATATATGAGGAGTCAGAGATGGCAAGTAAGAAAACTGCAGCAGGAAAAAGTGTAGGAACCGCCCCTGTTGAGACTGTACAAAAGACAGTTTCAAATGATAGCATAACTAGAGTAGTAGCAGGTATTAATATGATCTATAAAGGTGGTAAAAAGAAGTGTAAATTCCCACTTGAGTGGAATGTTGAGGGTGGAGAAGTTGCAGGTGCTAATGCTAAAATAGTAGCAACGGGTGACGGTGTTGTAGTAATTGACATCGACACTAAAGATCTGAGTGTTGTAGATCCTAAGCTTATAGCACTTTTAAAACCTTTTAAGCCGAGTCAAGAGACAGCTCGTGGATTTCATTATGGTTTTATGGTTGATGCCAGCACGAAGTTCACTAACAGGTCAAAGATCACTGAGTATGTGGATATCAGATCTGATGGTGGTGGTATTTTCTACGAGTACACAGGATCTGACAAGAGAATAAGCTATACAGGCTTAGACCCACAGAACCTAAATTTCCCTAAGATGCCTAAGAAGCTGCATAAACTGCTACTAAGTATGAGAAAGCCTTCACCGGATCTTGATCAGGCTGAAGATTTAGAACCTACAGGAATCCCTACTGCTGAAGTTAAGAAGATGCTCAAGTGCATCAAAACTCAAGATGATTCTTATGACGCATGGCTAGAAGTTGGAATGATCTTACATACTTGGGGACACGCTGATAAATGTCAGAAAAAAGCTCTAAAGCTATGGGATAAGTGGTCACAAAAATCTACTTCTTACGATGCAGATGAGGTCGAGGATAAGTGGAGATCATTTGAGAAGAGCTACCCAGGTAAGAAGCGTACAATATCTTCACTTATTTTTTCAGCTCAAGATGGTGGGTATTCATTACCATCCGATTATCGTAAACCTCGTAGCCTAGGTGGTAAGAAGATATTACCTGATGATGATGATTCCGTGTCGGATGAAGTGAAGACTAAACTATACAGAGACCTGAAGTCAAAAGCAATAACTACAATTACACTAGCTGGTGTACCCTACCCAACAAAAGGGTTAACTATGTTGACAGGAGATGGTGGTGTAGGAAAGTCTTTTATCGCTCTTCAGGTGGCTATATCATATCTAGAGCAGCACCCAAAAGAGAAGGCTCTATTTTGGTTTACTGAAGATCACGAAGCCATCGTTAAAGAGCGCGTAGGGAGTGTTACAAAGAATAAAGACATCCTGAGTCGTATGGTATTTGTTACTGCTGATATTAATAACCTAAAAGACAGCGTGAAGACAGCAGTGGAGCTAAGTCAGAAGTTTGGAATCATTATACTTGACCCGCTTATCAGTTTTTTCACAGGTGAGGAGAACAGTAACTCAGAGGCGAGATCCTTCGGTAACCGCCTAAAGAAGATGCACGGTCTCGTGATACTGATACACCACAGCGCTAAGAGCGGATCAGCATCACGGGGAGCATCAGACTTTCGTAATATGGTACGGATGGTCTATAAGGTGGTAAAACCTCAAGTACGATATAAAAAGTCCGGGTACGAAAGAAGAGCTGACGATCTGCAGCTCTTGGGATACCGCGCGATGATGGTGGATAAAGATAACTGGGGAGTTACTGTAAAAACACGTGTAACAGCTTATACAGATGAGGACAGCGGTTTCTTGATCAAGGCTTTCGATGTTGATAAGCGATACAGAGAAAATGTGATAACTCAAGTCACCGATATCAGAGCAGAGTTGAGAGGATACGGGCAGTCAGATACTAGAATAGCAGAGGAGCATACTGTTCGTAAGTCTAGCCTAGGTGGTGCTAGTATGAGCGGTAAGGTCTTAGCTGCATGAGCCGCAAAGTCTACCCGATCCAGGGGAATAAGACTATCACCAATAAGAATACTTTAGATCTTATTCCCTTTACAGCTAATAACCGTAAGAACTTAGATGTGGTTAGGGTGTCAAGGGATGGTACTATGACTGTAGAGTATAAAGCATTGACTCCTATAACTGATTTTGAAGCAAAAACCTCTTTATCACTTTTTAAGATGTGCCTTGATGCTAATGCTCACGAAGGCGAAAATGCTGTGAAAGAGATCAAAGATCACGGTGCTTTTGTCAAGGTGAAGTTTGATGTCAGAGGTCTAACAAAGTTTATCACAAGTCGAACGACTAGAGAACAGCGTGTAAAGGTTTTTAAGTCTCTTAAGAAGATCGCAGGAATGCAGGTGGATATCACTAAGAAGAGGTCGGTGTTGGAAGGTGGTGGTGAGATGAGATCTATCACTTCGTGGGTCAATGATCTAAAGACAAAAGATGATTACGAGACAGCAACTGTTTGGGTATCTAAAACGGCTCTTCGTGTTGCAATGAGTGATGGCATATCTTACGACCTACGTTTCGCTGTTCAGCAGTTCACCGGTCGTGCTATGTTGCTATATCTGCACTTGCAGTCATGGAAGTATAAGATTCGTGATGGTCGCTACGGTTATCAAAACTATATTCCACATGAGAATATTGCACAGGCTCTTGATCTAGGTGAGTTGGTGAGTGAGAAGGACCGTATGAAGAAAGCGAGAGCCGCTTTTAAAGAGTTGGCAGCACAGAAGGTTTGTAATTATGAGTATGACGGAGCTAATAATAGATGGGTGAAAAAGCTACTAGGGCTCTAGTAGGATTTTGCATTAGGTGTCCCCAAAGTTGCATTAGGCGCCCCCAAAGCTGCATTAGGCGTCCCCTCGACCCCTCTCAAAGTACCTAATATCAGTTTGTGTGGGGGATTATATATATCTATATACTTATATAAGTAGGTATAGAGACCTACGGTCGCGCTAGGGCGCTCCCTTGGTCTGAATGAAAAAGGAGTGTTTCATGAGCATAAGAGAAGATTTAGGTGAGGTACTAGGAGAAGTGATATCAGATTCATATAGTGTTTATATGCGAGGGCTAATCGCTAAGGATCTAAAGAAGAGACTAAAGCGTGAGACTGATGAGGTAGCTCGTTATTATATTCTGATGACTCTTGTAAAGATGCTCTTCAGAACTGATAAAAGACTCCCTGAGTACAAAGCCGAACTGAGACTGCTATCTAACAGACTTGGGAACCGTCAGAGAAGATCAGAGAACCGTCTAACAGCTTGAGAACTTCAATACAACAATCAACCTCCTAAGAGTTTATAACTCCTCGGTACATCTCCTAACATAGGGCTTTGTAGCTAAAATGTTACACAATTTTGTGTGTAATGAGCTATAATATGGTCAAAAAAAGGAGCTTTGATGGGTGCTACTAAAATCACTAAAGATATCGCATCTAAGATGCAGAAGAGAAGAGATCAAGGTGACTCTATAACTCAGATTGCAAAAGACTTCGGTGTAAGCCGCCATACAGTTTACACTTACTCAAGGAAAAAAGATGATAACTAACCTATCAACATTCAACCACCAACGCAGCTACCTTCAGAAAAAAGGCATAACTGAGCCTCTTCCGCTCGGAACTCTAGAGAGAATCGGATCTGCAATAGCGTGGAGTCATTTACAAGACCTAGAGAACGCTCATAGAGCAGCCTCAGACGACTTAAAACTACTTCCGGGTGATAATACTCTACTTAAGCGTAAAAAGGCTCTAGAAGCTTCTATAGCTGACAGCATTCAAGAGGTTAAAAATGTCCTTGAAGAGATCAGACGAGAGTCAGGTGCAGCAGCAATCAAAAGATCAAAAGCTGAAGAGATCTATAAGGGTGCTAAGACTAAGATATTAAGCCTTCAGGATGAGCTAACTGCTGATGCAAATAGATATCAGTCAAGTGATCTTGCAAACTTAGCTAGATCCATAGGTGCTCTAGTAAGCTAACGAGGTCCTGCATCATGCAGATACGCCTTCAATATTATATAAGGAGTTCCCATGGCTTGTACAGTTTTAACACCAGAAACAATCCCTGATCAGAAACAGGTAGTTGGTGCAGACGGTAAAGTTTACAACACTATCGGATCAGCACCTCGCACATTGTGCAACGGTAACGGCTAGGTTTGTAGTGAGCACACGAGACAATGTGCTCACCATCAAGTCTATTACATAAAGGATTACAACATGGCTATCACTCAGACAGATATTGATAACTTCGCTTCAGCACTAGGGATACAAAACGGAAGAGATGTCAATCAATCACGTATCGTCAAGCTAACTAATGGCAACTATGCAACCTCGATCAGCATCAAAGATCAAACAGGATGGCATATAATCCCATCGACTGAGCACTCAAGTAGATCAGAGGCTGAAGCTCTAGGTGCTGAGTTCCTGTACAATGATGAAGCAGGTCAAGCAGTTCGTAACAACGCTGCTGATATAGCTGCAACAACTCAGGTTCATGACACCGGTGTAGTCCTTGGTAAGCCTTCAGATGATGATGAAGCTCCAACAGATCGATCAGAACTCTATGAGAATGGCACGATCACAGGTCAAGACGATGCCTAGAGAAAGATCACTACTCATCTATCGACCTGTATTAGAAGCTCACAAGGGCAACTTCCACGTCTATATCCACCATAAGAAGCTACTACACGAGGTGATAATCAACCCCGACACCAATGAGCTACAGTTAGTAACAGAATCAACACCGCAGCACCTGATCAAACAACCTTGTATGGTGGTCTAACATGAAACCCTTAACGCTGAAGATAGCATCTACTGAGATCGATCCTCAAATGATAGTAGAGTCACTCTACTTACTCGAAGAATTAAACAAGACTCACACCCTGGAGATACACCTAACTACAAAGTTTAACGGTAAGAACTTGATAGAAGCTACAATCACAGATCCAACATCAATCGTGTATACGCTGCTATCCCGTCTCCCTAAAGATATGCTTACAATAGATCAACAACAAGATGTTCATGATATCATATTCACGAAGCAGTCTGACCGACCTAAGCAGAAAGCTCTTAACAAGTTACC
>JAOZLT010000117.1 GCA_029934675.1 Candidatus Altimarinota bacterium
ATTCCCCTAAAAGGATGGTAAAACCTGAGTTTTCTAAATCAATTGTGCGATAAAATTTTTTAGTGACAGAATCTAACTGAAAAATACTCTTATGATTGGTATACTGCATGGGAATAAAAGGTGACCAGACAGTAAGTGCTATCAAAAGTGTAATAAACAAGTACTTCTTAAAAAGCCATACTTTTTTGCCACGATTTTTAATCTTCCATAAATAATAAGCCATTACAGTCATTGCAATAAAGACTAGAGCAAAAGATAGTATTAGCAGTGGGGTCAAGAAAGAAAGAATAATATTAAAATTAAACCCCTCTAGTATATAAAACTGAAAATTTGAGCGTGTTATATGGTAAAACCCCATCATCAATATATTAATGATGAATATAAGTTCAAATACAGTGATCAAAGCTATTTTTATCCACTTATTGCGTGTGTAATAAAGTAGATAGAAAATTAGCGCGTATGGTACTACTTCAGATAGAAATCTCTTTGAAAAACTACCTATTACATTTGATGTAAAATAAAAATTGACCTGAAATGGCTGTAGTCCGATAGAATGATACAGAAAGTAATACTGAATCATCGCATAAATAACAAAAAATCCAATATAAAATAGGTGTTGTGGGTTGAATTTAGTTTTCGATAATTTGGGTAGAATTATTTTTTGAATTTAAATTTTATATTTTTCGTTATTTTGACTCAATTTCCTCCTTAAACCCATCCTCAAATACCGAAACATCAGGAACAGACAACGGCCTAGTGGTATTGGTGATAATTTGATATAGGTGTGTTAATGTCGGTTTTTCCAAATAAAACACTCTAAAAGTATTCTCCACATCCTTTTGACTGGTAACAAGGGTTTTATGTGTGCTATAGGCTATGGGAATAAATGGAGTAAGAATTGTTAAAAGTATAAGCATTACAGTAAATAGATTTCTCTTAAAAGCCCACACATCTCCTTTATTTTTAAATTTTATAGCAAAATATCCTATCCCGAATGCTAATATAACGACGAGGATAGCAAGTATGGTAAGAAAAGGAGTAAATGTAAGGTTGCCCAATTGCCAATTGGCACGATGTACGAAGTAATAGCCAATAGTAAAGGAATTAACTGTAAAAACCAAAATAAAAAGACCAATAAATATGTATTGTATCCAGTCTTTTTTAGAGTAATATGCAAGATATAAAAGAAGAGCTAACGGTGCAGTGTCAGAAATAAAACGCTTTGAAAAACTTCCCACAACATTAGAAAAAAAATGTATGTTTATTTGAAACGGCTGAAGCCCAGTTAGTTGATATAGAAATAAGTAGGTAAAAACTGCATATAGTATAAAAAATCCTATATAAAATAGATGCTGTGGGTTGAATTTAGTTTTTTTGAATTTAAATAGCATTATTAGAAAATTAAAAAACGTTTCGCTATTAGAAGATTTTTTTATTATTAGAAGATTATAAACACTCTCTCGCTTACGCTCGTTCATTATTACAAACGCTTACACTATTACAAGATTAAAATAGCAAATAATCTTCTAATTTTCTAATAGCCTCGAAGAGGCGTTTTGTAATCTTCTAATCTTCTAATTTTGTAATAAAAAACCTCTACGAGATTTCCTTAAGTATTTTAGCAGCACTCGCCTTACCAATACCTTCAATTCCTTCCAATGCTTTCAAATCCATATCAGATAAGTCTTCAAGAGTGGAGTAGCCAGCCTTTTCCAGTTTATTTACAACAGCCTTTCCAAGTTTTCCCCAATGTCCCACTTCACCACCTTCCTCTTTCTCAATAGATTTCTCAGCTTCTTCTATGGCTTGATCTGCCACTTCATTACTACCACCAAGCTCTTCATCTCCAACTCTGCGATCCGACTTAGAAAGTTCCTTCAGTTTATCCTTAAATGCCGGTAGCTGTTCAATATTATAAAGGTCTAGTTCATAACTGGTTAAATCAGACGCAAGACGTACGTTTTGTCCCTTTTTACCAATAGCCATTGGTCTCTCTTCCTCTTCTACAAAAACAGCGGCTCTTTTGCGTACGCGCGGGTCATCTCCGGCATTTACAATAATTACTTCAGCGATTTTGGCAGGTTGTAATGCTGTCGCAATAAATTCACGAGGGTCTTCTGACCATTCGATAATATCAACGCGTTCTCCATTCAATTCCTCCATTACGCTCTGGATACGAACACCTTTCTGACCAATACAGGCGCCGATTGGGTCGATTTTATCATTTTCTGACCATACAGCCACTTTACTTCTGGTCCCGGCATCTCTGGCAATAGATTTTACTTCAACTTCACCCTCAATAACCTCTGGTATTTCCATTTCAAGTAACCTTACAACCAGATTTGGGTGAGTGCGTGATATAGAAAGTTCAGGTCCGCGACTTGTGTGTACAACTTTATCCAAATATACCTTTAACCGTTTGCCATTATAATACTTTTCACCAGGTATCTGATCACGACCCGTAAGAGGGACTGTGTGATTTTCGATATTAATATAAACACTATCGCCTTCTACACGCATTATCTGAGCTGAAAGGAGCTCGTTCTCACGGTTTTTAAACATTTCATAAAGAGATTCACGCTCAGCCTCTTGTATGCGCTGTAATATGACCTGTTTAGCTGCTTGTGCCGCAATCCGACCATATTCTAAAGGTGTAACATCAATTCTTATTTCATCTCCAACTTTTACATTCTTTTTCATTTTTTGAGCTTCCTGCAAAGAGATTTCAATATTAGAATTTTCAATATCATTCACTACTTCTTTTATTAAAAGTACGGAGGCAAACGCTCCACTTCCTTCATTTAGAATAATTTCCACTTCCTGCTCTTTGTTACCAAAGTCTTTTCGGTAAGCGGTAGCCAATGCGGATTTAATCGCATCCATGACCTTTTCATAAGAAATGTTTTTTTCGGCACAAATTTGGTTTACTGCCGCTACAAATTGTTGATCCATGATTATATTTAATTCTTAATTATTAAAAAAAACAGACCCTAACAAACTAGGCTCTGCATTGTAATTTGATTGTATCATTGGTTTTTGCATAGGGCAAACATTTTTATTTCGCATTTCGCATTTCCCACGCCTATTGCGGGGCAGGCTGAATTCGCAATCAAATTTCGCATTTTAATATTCTTCATTTTGATTTCAAAAATGCCAAAATAAATGCCAAATGTAACAATCCCGAATAAAATGCGAAATGGAAAATGCGAAATGCGAAATTATCTTAAGGTGCCCCATATCACCGAATCCGTAAAACCACGGCTTCGCAAAAAATTCATCAGCTTCTGCTTACGTTTACGGGGATCTGATTCTGAAACGGTTTTCTCCTTTTGCTCAAGTGCAATTTTACACGCCTTTTCCTCATCATATCCTGATTTTTGTAACGCTGATTGCATCATATCTTCATCAAGCCCTCTTTTTCGTGCCTCCATTTTTATCTTTATTCGTCCAATCGGTCTTTGTGTAAGATGATTAATAAGCTGTTCCGTGTACCGTTTATCGTTCAATAATTCCACTCGCTCCATTTCATCCAAAATCTTCAAAACATCTCTCTCTTCATCAGGGAATTTTGTCATAAGTTTCCGCTTTAAATCAAATCGACTCATCATCCGTCTTTGGATAGATTTGAGGGCAGATGACCAGATTCTATTGTAAATAGTTGTCATATTGTAAGTATACAACAGTCTTTATCTATCTGTAAGTGCAAGGTGCCAGATAATACCATCATTTTCATTTACCACATTTTCCCTTTACAAAATGTATATTCTACAATATAGTAGCTTACTATGTCAAACGCTACAGAAACCAACGGTGTTGATGCTAGAATCAGAAGCCTGATTGCTGAATATAGCGAAAAAAAAGGTAATAAAATAACCATTACTCATCCAGGCTTTCTCGAACTTTCCAAGGAAGACAGGAAGATAATTGAAGTCATATTAAAAGAAGCATACAGAAAGGATTTTGAAATTTTACGCAAAGCTCTTGATGAGAAACTGGAACTTTACCTAAGAACTGTTACAGATATTTTGAACGAAAAGAATTGTGAAGATACCGAATTAAGAGAGGAAATTACGAGTATAAGAGAATCAATATCCAATACGCTTCAAGAAAAAGCTCTGAATAATGAGGATATGAAATGGCTTAATAAAATCGGTTTTAATCGTGCAAATATTATTAGCCTATCACGGAACGTTTTAATTTCAGGTGTTATCGCTGAACTTAAACAGTATGCCGACACTTACCATATTATTCTTGGTGACAGAAAATACATAAAAAAGATACTTAAAATGCCTGATGGTCTCAATAAACTTAAAGCTATACGTATTTTTAATCCTGCTATCAGTTTCAATGGCTCCCATCTCTCACAGATTGTCCGAAGTACAGGATGGGAAGAAAAACTGAAATATTTCGAAGACCCAGATAAACTCAAAACTTTAACGGATGTGGGATTTAATGCTTCACACTTCTCCCAAATCGTCACAGGCGCAGGTTGGGAAGATAAACTAAAGTATTTCGAAGACCCAGATAAGCTCAAAATTTTAACCGACGCAGGTTTCGAAGCTTTCCACCTTTCCCAAATTGTCACAGGCGCAGATTGGGAAAATAAACTAAAATATTTCGAAGACCCAGATAAGCTCAAAATTTTAACCGACGCAGGCTTCAATGGTTACCACCTTTCCCAAATCGTCACAGGCGCAGATTGGGAAGATAAACTAAAGTATTTCGAAGACCCAGATAAGCTCAAAACTTTAACCGACGCAGGTTTCGAAGCTTTCCACCTTTCCCAAATTGTCACCAATGCAGACTGGAAAGATAAACTAAAGTATTTCGAAGATCCTAATAAACTCAAAGCCTTAACGGATGCAGGTTTCAATGGTTACCACCTCTCTAAAATTGTTCGAAATGCAGACTGGAAAGATAAACTAAAGTATTTCGAAAATCCTGATAAGCTCAAAATTTTAACCGACGCAGGTTTCGAAGCTTTCCATCTTTCCCAAAT
>JAOZLT010000118.1 GCA_029934675.1 Candidatus Altimarinota bacterium
TATTTATTCGGAGGAAAAATCTCCTGACCCTATACGATAGTCATTTATATTTAAAAAAACATTATCTATAAAATAATACTCTTGTGATTTCAACCTCGTTTAAAATGAAAAACAATCTACATATTTTTGAACCTGTTCTCATTTACTTATTTTTAGAAAAAACGATTTTTCACTCACAGATTTATAAAACAGTATTTTTTAACCATTTTTTATATCTACTAAATCATAATAATTACACCAAATCACATAATTACTACAAAAAAGAACTTTGACAATCCTAATTAATTCAATAGAATGAAATTAGAAAGAACTAAAAAATTATTCAAAAGTAATTTTTTGCACATCTCGAGTTAATAAAATATAGAAGATTTTAGTAGTTAGAATGCCAAATACACTCTGTTTACACTGGAAAAGATCAGATTACATACTCTAATTGAAAGTTACAATCAGATTTAGTAAAGTCTAAAAGCCTACCTGTGAGTAGGTCAAAAAATCGGATATATATATGATAAATTTTATTAGCTTGAGGTTAAATTTATAACCTTAATTTAATAAAATCATGAGCATTTTATATTTAATCATCGGCTTAGCCGTAGGTAGTAGCGGTATTTATGCATATTTTCATATGGAAGGTGGCAAGAGATTGAAAAAAATTCAAGCCAAAAATGAAAAGGAAATTGCTAAAATTGAAAAACATCTAAAAGATATTGAATATAAATCTGCAACAGCTGAAACAAAGTTAAGAGAAAAAATCCTTGATGCCAAAAACAAAGCAATGGATATCATTGATAATGCAAAAAAAGATGAGATAGAAGGTAGAAAAAAATTGGAAAAACAAGAACAACGCTTAATTTCAAAAGAAGATGTTCTCGAAAAAAGAATTACCGAAAATGAAAAGATAAAAAATAATCTTACAAAAGAGTCAGAAAACTTAAAAGTAGAAGAAGAAAAAATTGAAGCAGTATACACTAAGCAAAAAGACGTCTTGGCAAAAATAACAAAGATGACTACAGATGAAGCCAGGCAAATCCTTTTGAATAATGTTGAACGTGATTACAAAGACGAATTAGTTAAACATTATAAAAAAATAGAGAGTGATATTAAAGAAGATTCAGGCAAAAAGGCTAGGAATATTATTACACAAGCAATTCAAAAAATTGCTTCTAATGTTACATCAGAATCTACTCAAACGCTTGTTCAATTACCAGGAGATGATATTAAAGGTCGTGTTATTGGACGGGAAGGTAGAAATATTAATGCATTTGAACACTTAACAGGTGTTGATGTGATTGTTGATGATACGCCAGGTGCAATCGTAATTTCAGGTTTCGACCTAGTGCGTCGTTATGTAGCTAAAAGATCGTTGGAGAAATTAGTTGAAGATGGAAGAATTCACCCAGCTAGAATCGAAACCATAGTTCAGGAGACTAAGAATGAAGTAAATCAAATGATGGTTGAATTTGGTGAAAAAGCTGTTCAGGAAATGGGAATTATTGGATTACATCCAGACCTTGTAAAAATAGTTGGGCGACTAAGGTTTAGAACCAGTTACGGACAAAATGTATTAAAACATTCTATGGAAGTCGGATATCTTTCTGCGGCAATGGCCGCAGAGATTGGACTAGATATACAAATTGCAAAAACTGCTGGTTTTTTACATGATATTGGTAAAGCAGTTGATCATGAGATTGAAGGAAGCCATGCACTTATTGGTAGAGATATTCTTAAAAAATATGGATTACCGCAATCTGTTATTCATGCAGTTGAAGCTCATCACGAAGAAATACCTTTTGAAACACCTGAGGCTGTAATTATACAAGCAGCTGATGCAATTTCTGCCTCAAGACCAGGTGCTAGAAGGGAAACTTTGGCCACTTATCTAAAACGTCTACAAGAGCTTGAAGATCTTGCAAATAGTTTTGATGGAATTGATAAAGCCTACGCAATTCAAGCAGGACGTGAAGTTCGTATAATGGTTAAACCAGAAGAAATCGATGATATGGGAGCTATTAAACTTTCCAATGAAATTGCCAGAAAAATCGAAAAAGAATTAGCTTATCCAGGTACCATTAAAGTAAACGTATTACGCGAAACACGTGCAACCAATATCGCTAAATAATTTTTATTGCTGTCCTTCTCCTTTTAGTCGCACTTAGCCATTGCTTGTAATTCAGTAATTAGTATTAATAACAATGAACTGTTAGCTGATATAAATAACAATAAATCTGCGTCTATTTGATTATTTTGTTAACCCTCTTATGCTGAGTTTATGTTTAAACTAATAATATTTGACTTAGATGGGTTATTGATTGATTCACAGCCATTGCAACACGAAGCTTACAGCAAGATTTTTTCTCAATATGATCAAGCTATTAGTAAAAAGGACTGGATAAAATATTGGATTCACATGTCAGGTAATGCAAAACAATGGATTGAATTTCGTAATCTGGATTTAGATTATCAGAAAATTCGTACCGAAAAGAAAATCATTTATGATGAATTGATTCAAGACAAAATGAAACTTAAACCGGGAGCGAAAGAATTGGTAAATCTTTTGTATAAAGAATTTCCTTTAGTTGTTGCATCTGGCTCACGTATAGAATCCATAGAATTATGCTTAGGAAAATTTAACCTAATTGGTAAATTTAAACATATGTTTTCTGATACCGAAATAAAAAGAGGAAAACCTCATCCAGATATTTTTTTATATGCTGCGAAAATGATGTCTATAGAACCTAGAGATTGTTTGGTTTTCGAAGATTCTATTGCCGGTTTGCAATCTGCAAAATCAGCTGGAATGAAATGTATCATATATCCTAACAACTTTAGTAATTTAGACACAGAACAATATAAGGGTGTAGATAGAATCGTTAATCAATTAAGTGAAGTTAATCTAAATATAATTAAATCTATTAGCAAAAATTAACAAAATTAAATCAAGGTTCAATTTATTACTATATCCGCTAATAAGTACTTGGTAATTCGTATTTTTTACCTTATCTGATGTACTTCGTTAAAATTAAGATACGCAAAAATTGTTTTTCTAGATTTTACAGTGCTGTAATTCCTAACGTTGCAATGTTATTACATTACAAAATTTCTTATGTACACAGACGTTATCGGAAGTTTATTGAAATTACAATTGTTTCTGCACTTCTTGCAATGCTTCGATAATAGCAGGCATATCTTCAGCATCCATCATAATTGTACTCTTGCGACCTCTGCTTTTTTCGCTAATTTTAATAAATTTTCCGTTTCTACTTTCCTTCAAATCTACGTAAAAAGTTCGAAATTTTGCATGAATTGTTTTTGAAAATATTTCTTCTGCAAATCCTCCGCTACCTCCATGAGTAGGTGTAGATGCGGGTGCTGAATTGGTTGGTTCTGATGAAGATAAATCATCATCAAATTGATAACCAGTATCTTTAGTACTCTCTTCAGTATTTTCTTCAACACTTTTTTCAATACTCTCATCTTTGATAGCTTCTTCTGAAACTTCATCTTTTATGATTTCTTCGGTAGTTCCCTCCTCGGTAACTCCCTCATCTTTTGTATCATCTTCCATTATTAAATTGGGTTAGTAAACATTGCTCATATTATACTCATTTGAATTGAAAATTCAAATCAAACTCGAAATCCGAATATCGAAATTCGAAACAAATTCTAAATCTTAATGTCAAAATGTTCAAAACCTTTTCGTACTTAGGATTTAAAAAATTCGATATTCCTTTCGTCCTTCGTAGTTTACTACGAAGAATGGATTGAATTTCGGATTTCGATATTCGGATTTTTTGTAGTATCTTGTTCCCGTAATAAAGAAATATGATATTCATCGATGCATCACGCTACAACAACACCTCCCAACGAACTGGAGTTGAAAACTACTCTTATTTTCTTATAAATGAATTAGTTAAACAGGCACCAGATGATATTACGCTAATCAGTCCTCGAAAAATCAACCTTTCAATTCCACAAATTACAATTCCATTTCCAAGACTTTGGACACAGATAAGATTGAGTTGGAAGCTTTGGGGAAACAGAAAAATCAACAACCTATTTGTTCCATCTCATGTAATGCCAATTATCCACCCAAGAAACACCACAATTACCATTCATGATGTAGCATTTAAGAGATATCCAAAAAGCTATGGACGATTAAGCAGATGGTATTTAAATTGGGGTACAAAATACGCGGTAAAACACGCAAAACAGATTATCGTTCCATCCGAAACTACCAAAAAAGATCTAATTAAATATTACAAAGCAAATCCCGACAAAATCACTGTCGTTCCACTAGGTTTTAAGTCCGAGAAACGCACAGACGAAAATTTCTGCCAATCCAGAATGCGCCACTACAAACTACAGACTACAAACTACTTCCTGTTCATCGGACGAATTGAAAACAAAAAAAACATCAGTGTCCTATTAAAAGCATTCAATAATATTTCATCAAAACACCCCAACATTAAGCTCGTTCTTGCAGGCAAAACAGGCGTTGGCGGAAATAAAATTCTCAAAAAAGTGAATAATAATGTAGTAGTAACCGGATATATAACGGAAGCAGACAAAGAAGCACTACTAAAAAACTGCTTATGTTTCGTATTTCCATCACTTTTCGAAGGTTTTGGCATTCCGCTTTTGGAAGCAATGGATGCAGGAGTTCCAATTATCGCCTCCAAAATACCAACCTCGTACGAGATTGCCAAACAAAATGCATTATTCTTCAAACCACACGACGAAAAAGCATTAGCACACAATATGGAGATAATAATTAGTAATGAAAATTTAAGAAAAAAACTAATTGCCAACCACGCAGAAGTTCTCAAAAAATATTCATGGAAAAATTGTGCAAAACAAACACTAAACCTATTGCTAGCCCATTACTAACCAGTGGCTAATTACTGAATTACAAGCAATCGGCTAGTAATCGAATAGCGTTCCAAAGGAGCAAGATAACAATCGGT
>JAOZLT010000119.1 GCA_029934675.1 Candidatus Altimarinota bacterium
TAATCTGTTAAATCAGAATCAGGAGTTACTTTTTCTGCAACAACCATCATAGAATCAGAGGTATCCACATTGCTTTCTGTGTTTTTAGGCTCTTTATCTCCACATGCGGTTAATAGCGAGAGACTAAAGATAATGAGTAAGATTGGGATTAATTTTTTCATGATATTTTTTAATTTATTATACAATTATATCATTTTTAGAATTATATGTCAAATACTGGAAATTGGTTATTGGCCATTTTTTAGCTATACTATCTTCATGTTCAATTTGCTCAAAACCTCCAGCACAGCCCGTAGAGGTACCCTGAAAACCGCACACGGAGACATCCAAACTCCTTTCTTTATGACTGTGGGTACAGTTGGTGCTATTAAAGGTTTGGTACCGGATGAAATACGAGAACTAGGTGGACAGGTAATACTCTCAAACACCTATCACCTCCACCTCCGACCGGGAGAAGATTTGGTTGAAAAAGCAGGTGGTTTGCATAAGTTTATGAATTGGGATGGGCCAATTTTAACAGATAGCGGTGGTTATCAGATATTCAGCCTTACCGGCATCAGAAAGATTAAAGATGATGGTGTAGAATTTAAATCTCATATCGATGGCAAAAAGATATTTCTTACACCGGAAAAATGTATTGAGATACAACAGAAGCTAGGTGTGGATATTATGATGTGTCTGGATGAATGTCCTGCACATACCGCAGATAGAAGGTATATAGAGAAATCATTGGAATTAACAACCGAATGGGCACGACGATGTCAAACGTTTGCGTCGCGCAAGCGTAACGGACGCATTTTTGCGCCCCAAACAAACGGGGTAAAGCCCCATTTGTTTGGCATTGTCCAAGGTGGCATGCACCCAGATCTGCGTGAAAAATCCGCAAAACAATTAATCGAAATCGGTTTTGATGGATATGCGATTGGTGGATTGTCAGTTGGTGAATCTAATAAATTGATGTACGAGATGCTAGATACGACAATCCCACACCTCCCAAAAGATAAACCACGCTATTTAATGGGTGTAGGAACACCGGAAAATATACTTGAGGCTGTGGAGCGGGGGATTGATATGTTCGACTGCGTACTGCCCACCAGAAACGCCAGACATGGTTATATATTTACATCACAGGGTATTGTTCGTCTTAAAAAATCCGAATTCAAAGATGATTTTACACCACTCGACCCAGAATGTGATTGTTATGTATGTAAAAACTACACAAAAGCCTACCTCCATCATCTATTTAGGGCTGGTGAAATATTAAGTCATCGTCTAAATACTTATCATAACATAGCCTTTTATCTGAATTTGATGAAGAATATTCGTAAGGCGATTGAGGAAGATAAATTCGCGGAATTTAAGGATGAATTTTTGCGAAAATATGTATCATAATCTGACTTGCAGGACAACGTAATAATATGAATCTCCCCCCAAAATCACAACTCACCGACGCCAAATACCAGAAAATCCTCAAACTGATCGATGATTTAGGCATGGATTTATCGGAAATCGAGGAGAAATTTGTTCACGGCGGAGGAAAAGGCGGTCAGAAAATAAATAAATCCACAAATACCGTACAACTCAAGCACCTGCCAACAGGAACTCTTATCAAATATCAAAAACACCGAGAACGAAGTATGAATCGAATATTGGCATTGAGAGAATTATTGGAGAAGCTGAATCCCGATAAAAAGAACGCGGAAATTGAAAAAAAGCGTAAGCAGAAAAAGCGCCGAAAACGTAAACAGCTAACAAGCTAAACAACTAACAAGTTATTTTATGGGTAATGCAGAAGTACCTTCATCTCCTCCAGGTAATAGTTTTTTTAGGCTATTAGTCGCATTTCCAAGTGTATCTTTAAAATCTCCAACCTGATCTTTGGCGTCTTTAATATCGCCAGCCATTTCATAAAACTCCTGATATTGATTAACTATATTCTTATAGTCATCGCTCTCACTTACATATCTTACTAAATAATAACTTCCGATAATAGGAATGACGATAAAGACAAGAAAGAAAATAAAACTAATTATTCCTCTGAATACTGCCATATGAGCTACCCTTCTTTGATATTTGATTATTCTATCAAGTTTTTCATCCATCTCGGAAAGCGATGGTTGTTTATCTATTTTCATGTTTCTTGGGTTATTTGATAAACTGTCTTTTTCTTCAAGCTTATTTTTATCTCCGTAAATTTTTTCATTCAAATTGATTTTTTCCATAAAAGTAAGATGTAAAATTGATTCAGAAATTAACTTGCACCACAGTATGCGCGGAAAATGAGAAATGAGAATCAGAAATGAGAAATCAGAAATCAGAAATTATTAAGTATTAATTACCTTAACATTCGCTTCTTTTAACTCCTTTTCCGGCATTTCAGATGGAGCTCCAAGAACCAAATCCTTAGCTTTCTGGTCTTTAGGGAAGGCTATAACTTCACGTATATTTTTTTCTCCTGCAAATAGCATCACAAGCCTATCCAATCCCCAAGCTATACCGCCATGTGGTGGTGCACCATAACTGAATGCCTCCAGCATATGTCCGAATCTAAGCTCAGCATCCTCCGGGCTGATTTTTAGTATATTGAATATCTGTTGCTGAAGTTCTTGCTCATGGATTCTAATACTTCCCCCACCAATTTCATTACCGTTCAAAATTATATCATAAGCAATAGCCCTCGCTTGAATAGGGTCGCTATCTAATACATCCATATCCTCATCCATTGGTCTGGTAAAAGGATGGTGCATGGCGGACATTTGGCCGGTTTCTTTTTCAAATTCAAACATAGGGAACTGATTTACCCAAAGGTATGCGAATGTATTTTCATCCATTAATTTCAGTTTTTCTCCACAGTACAATCTTACTTGCCCCAAAACTTCACAGGCTGTGTTGAACTGATCAGCTACAAAAAAGATAATATCTCCAGTTTTTGCACCAGCTACTTCAGTAATTTCTTTAACTTCTTCATCTTTCAGGAATTTGAGAATTGGAGACTTAATTTCATTCTCTTTGTAAACAAAATAAGCGAGTCCTTTTGCTCCGTAAACTTTTGCCAATTCTTCCAATTTATCAAGTTCACTTCTTGACCATTCAGAAGCTCCTTCAACCTTTAAAGCCTTAACAACTCCACCACTTTTAACTGTACCAGAAAATACTTTGAAATCGGATTTAGATACAATATCTGAAATATCCATCATTTCCATCTCAAAACGGATATCCGGTTTATCAGAGCCATATCTGCTCATAGCTTCATGCCATGTCATAACTGGGAATGGGATTTTTTGAATCTTTTTATCAGGGACAAGTTCTTTTGTAAGCTTGACTAAAAGCCTTTCATTAATGCTCATTATCTGCTTTTCATCTACAAAAGACATTTCTAAGTCTAATTGTGTGAATTCAGGTTGTCTATCTCCTCTCTGATCTTCATCTCGGAAACAACGAGCAATTTGAAAATACTTATCAAAACCACCTATCATCAATAATTGTTTTAGTTGTTGTGGGCTTTGTGGAAGTACGAAAAACTTGCCTGGATACAGCCTTGAAGGGACTAAATATTCACGACTTCCCTCCGGTGTTCCTTTGATAAGAATAGGTGTTTCGATTTCTAAAAATTTCTCCTTATCCAAAAAATCTCTTATTCCTTTAATTAATTTATGACGCATTATAATATTATCTCTCATACGGTCATGACGAAGGTCTAAATAACGGTATTTCAGTCTCAACTCTTCATTTACTGGTTTTTCCTGATCGATTTCAAAAGGGGGTGTTTTGGATTTATTAAGAATCTCGATCTCATTAATATAGATTTCAACTTCTCCGGTTTCAATATTTTTATTGTCTTGTCCTTCAATTCGTTTGCGAACTTCACCTTTTACCTTTAAAACAAATTCTGGACGAACTGTATCAGCAACTTTCCAACTTTTTTCATTCACTTTTGGATCAAAGACGATTTGAGTAAAACCATAGCGATCTCGAAGGTCAATAAAAATAATACCTCCATGGTCACGCCTTCTGTGTACCCAACCGCTTAAAGTTACTGTTTTTCCTTCATCAGAGAGCCGTAGTTCTCCGCATGTATGAGAGCGATACATAATTTTTTTTTAAAATATAGTGCGAGTGCGAGTGCGAGTCTCAAGACCAATTCACGATACTTGTAACTCGCACTTGCACTTGAGACTTAAGTATTGTATGGCAAAAAAGCACTTGAGGCAACTAATGTTACTCCTTAACAGGAACTCCCAAAAGCATCTCTAGTTGGGAAGCAGTAATCGGCCCTTTTCTCATTATTTGTACAAAGTCTTTTTTTGGTTCAACAACAGTAGAAGCTTCAGTGTGATTTGTACATTTACCCTCAAAAACCAAGTCAGGCTGTAATCCACTATTTTTGAAACTTTCAATACAATCTGCATGATTAAAAGTTAGTTTTTTGCCTGAAGGATTTGCACTGGTTGTAATTAATAATCCTTGGAATGAAGTTAAAATATCCTGAGTCATATTGTGTATCGGCACACGAAGTCCGACAGTAGCTAATTTAGGAAAATAATAATCAGGGATAGCCGGTCCCTTTGGTAAAATTATAGTAACTGCACCCGGAAATAATTTAAATGTAACAAACGAACTAAAATCATCCAATACTACAAAATTATTTATTTGTAGTTGTTGGACAATAGAGATCATAATACTCATCGGTTTCTTATAATCTCTACCCTTAATTTCTTGTATTTTGCGATATGCCTTCGGGTTCATAACGTCTGCCGTAAGTCCAAAACACGTATCTGTCGGATGTGCGATAACACCACCATTTTTTAACAGTAATACAGCTTCTTTAAGTGTATTTGGATTGAATGGAACAACTTTCATAAATTTTTATTACAAGATTACAAACATTCTCTCGCTTGCGCTCGTTCATTATTACAAAATTA
>JAOZLT010000120.1:0-2907 GCA_029934675.1 Candidatus Altimarinota bacterium
TTGAATAGAGCGCAGCAATTGCTGACACTTCTGGTTCCAGTTTGTTAAGCTGGTTTTGATCAAGAAGGACAAGATTTTCAACATCGTTGTCACAGCCCTGATTGAACAGGTTTTCAAGTCCCGGTAAATCAGACTGATCAACTACAACAATCAGTTTACCACGTTTTTTATAACCGATTTTATTATCCAGGCAAAACTGGGCGAGTTGCCGTCTGCCATCGACGCAGCATTTTGCTTTTAATGAGTCTGTGGGATAATACATTCACCGTGAATGACTTCACTGTTTCTGGAAGTGACACCAGTAGCGAGCTGTGACTCGCGTTCTAGAAGCAAAGGTTTGAAACCTGCAATAGATAACTTGTCGGCTACTGCGCAGCCAACAATTCCACCACCAACAACTGTTATATCAACAGAAATCATTCAGATTGGGTTGCCTTTTTCATATAATCTCCGAACTCAACAGTTTTATAGCTATCGCTTGAAAGATATTGCAGAACTGCAAGGAATACACTCGCATCGGCAAAACCCGGCAGATAGTTTATACGCTGACCATCACTTTCAAGAAACCAGAATGTAGGCAAACTCTGTGCACCATACTCTGCCTGCAAATTTCGCTGCTTGTCTGTATCAACTGCAATGCAGACAAAGTTATCTGTCATTTCTTTGATAACAGATTTTTTGGTGAAAGTTTCCTTGTCCATTTTATCGCAGTATTTGCATCAGCTTGCATGGAAATCGATAACAACCAGCTTGCCACTTTCAGCAGATTCTTTCATGCCGTCTTCGTAACTTACCCAGTTTATTTCGCCGCCTGCAAACAGTGGCACAGCAAATACAATGAAAACAAGTACCGCAAGAACTCTAGTCATTTATTCCTCTTTCCACGGCCAGTTGGCCGGAAATTTTGCTTTAATTACTATTTTTCTACTCGTCACAGGATGTTCAAAAGAAACTTCCGCTGCATGCAATGCAATGGACCGATCCTTAATCCTGATTTTAGAACCATATTTCAAATCGCCCTCAATCGGGTAACCGAATTCTGCAAGTTGAGCCCTGATCTGATGTCTGCGACCAGTAATCGGGATAACTTCAATCAATGACCTTTTACCGTCCGAGTTCAAAACCCTGTACCGCAAAACCGCCTCGCGCGAGTCCTTGAACTTTTGATCGCTGATTGGTGTCTTGCCCTGTCGATCCTGCTTTTTACCCATCTGGTGAATCAACTTGCCAGTAAGTTTGCTTGGCATACCAGTAACAACAGCGTAATAGATTTTTCTAACCTTCTTTTCGCTGAACAGTTTCGACATTCTGGATGCGGCTTTACTTGTACGAGCTAAAAGCACTATTCCACTTACCGGTCGATCAATTCTGTGCAACAATCCCAGAAATACATTCCCCGGCTTCTCATACTTTTCCTTGATGTAGGTCTTGGCCAGATCAGTCAGAGCAATAGCTCCACTGTCGTCTCCCTGAGATAATAATCCAGATGGTTTATTGACTGCAAGCAGGTGATTGTCTTCGTGTATTATTTTTAGTTTTTCCATTCCAGTAATATATCAAACAACAAGCACTTGCGGAAGTAGATACATAGACTGTATGATTATCTCTGCTGAAACAAATAGTCGAAAAAGCCGTAGATAAACGGTCACCCTTATTTAACGAGAGGTTTCTCACAATGCGTTTTCTGTTGTTATTTATCCTGGCCCTGGTTGTTCTGACCGGTTGCTGGCAAGCTGACGAGCCAGTCAGTTACCCTGAATTCAATTATCCTGAAACACATAAAGTTGATCAGATCGATGATTACTTTGGTGTTGCAGTTGCAGATCCGTACCGCTGGCTTGAAGACACAGACAGTGATGAAACTGCGGCCTGGGTCACCGACCAAAACGAACTGACCTTCAATTTCCTGCACACCCTGCCAAAACGTGAAGAAATTCAAGAACGATTGACTGCAATCTGGGACTACCCAAAATATGGTGCACCATTTAAAGAGGGTGGCAGATACTTCTTCTCCAAAAATGACGGCCTGCAGAACCAATCGGTTATTTATATGCAGGAAACTCTGGACAGCGAACCAACTGTACTGATTGACCCTAACACTTTGAGCGAAGACGGTACTGTTGCTCTGGGTGGGTTGTCTATTAGTAGAGATGGAAAATATATGGCCTGGGGAACTAGCGTCAGTGGCAGTGACTGGAATACATGGTATATTCGGGAAATTGATTCCGGTAAAGATCTGGACGATAAAATTGAATGGATTAAATTCTCCGGTGCAAGCTGGGATGAGAACAGCGAAGGCTTCTATTACAGTAGATACGATGCTCCAGCACCAGGTGAAGAACTTGATGGTGCCAACCAATTCCAAAAAATGTACTACCATAAAGTTGGAACATCACAGGATGTAGATATTCTGGTTTATGACAGACCTGACCAGGAAGAATGGGGCTTTGGTGGATCGGTTACAGAAAGTGGCGACTACCTGATTATTTCAGTCTGGAAAGGCACTTCCCCACAGAGTCTTCTTTTCTACAAAGATTTGCGTGACCCGAATTCAGAAATTGTTGAGCTGATCAACGACTTCAACGCAAGCTACAGTTTTGTTGGCCACGATGATTCTCTGTTCTACATATCAACAGACCACAATGCTCCAATGAAGAAGTTGATTGCAATAGATACTACCAACCCGGCACCGGAAAACTGGAAAACACTGATTCCAGAAAAAGATATTACGCTGCGTGGTATTGGCATGATTAACGGCGACGAGTTTGTAGCTTCATATATGAAAGATGCTCACTCTGTTGTTTATCGATTCGACATCCACGGTGCAATGATTGGTGAAGTGGCATTGCCTGGCATCGGTTCTGCTAGTGGCATTGGTGGACACCGAATTGACACTGAAACTTTCTA
>JAOZLT010000120.1:2917-4897 GCA_029934675.1 Candidatus Altimarinota bacterium
CATATCTCTACCCACCAACAATCTTCAAGTATGACTTTACTACTGGCGTGAGCACTCCTTTCCGCGAATCGGAAATCGATGTTGACCTAAGTGACTTTACCAGTGAACAGGTATTCTACGAAAGTAAAGACGGCACCAAAATCCCAATGATTCTGGTTCACAAAAAAGATCTAAAACTCGACGGTAGCAACCCTACCCTGCTATACGGTTATGGTGGATTCAACATTTCACTAACACCAAGATTCTCGCTTACAAAATTTGCCTGGGTTGAAATGGGCGGCGTATTTGCGATTGCCAACTTGCGTGGTGGTGGCGAGTACGGTGAAGAATGGCACCAGCAGGGAACATTGCTGAATAAGCAAAATGTTTTCGATGACTTTATTGCTGGCGCTGAATGGCTGATTGACAACAAGTACACTTCAACAGCAAAACTTGCTGTCCAGGGTGGCAGTAATGGTGGACTTCTTGTTGGTGCAGTTTGTAATCAGAGACCAGACCTGTTTGCTGCAGCAGTTCCTGCAGTGGGTGTAATGGATATGCTCAGATTCCACCTCTTTACTATTGGTTGGGCATGGACAAGTGATTACGACAACCTTGAGATGTTTGAGTATCTGTATGGCTACTCCCCATACCACAATCTTGTTGATGGTACTGACTATCCGGCAATTATGGTCACAACTGCTGACCATGACGATAGAGTAGTTCCTGGCCACAGCTTCAAGTATGCAGCTCGCTTGCAGGAAGCACATGTTGGCGCAGATCCAGTTCTTATTCGCATAGAAACCAAAGCCGGACACGGCGGTGGCAAGCCTACTTCAAAAATCATTGAAGAAGTCAGTGATGAATGGGCTTTCTTGTGGAATGCGTTGGGAATGAACTAGAACTCTGAAAGACAAAACAAAAGGCTCCCGGTTTTCCGGGAGCCTTTTGTTATCTAAACAACTGTTTCATACCACCAAAACTTTTTTTCTTGTTGGCACAGGGACCTAACAATATTGGCTCAAACAGAACCGTCGTATTGATATCGTTATTGTCTGTATGGTCATAAATCATGGCTGCAACAGAATCCGGATCTGCTGTTCCCCACCAATTGTTTTCGAAATGGACCAGTCCATCTGGTGTTCCCTGATGATATGTCAAGTCAACGGCATATGGGGCTCCGTTTCTGAATATATGACTATTGTGGAATTCAGCAGCGCTTCTACCGCTCATTAAAATCCCAGCCGACTCCCCCTCTCCTGTAAAAATACTTCTTTCAGCTTCAACCCTGCCCCCGCCTATATATACATCACTATAATAACTTTCTTCAACTCTGAGATTATTGCAGAAAATATCAGTTGATTCAGGTTCACCACTGACATTTACGCTGTACCATGTTCGCTTGATAGTGCAGTTATTAATTGAGATTACTCCTCCCTCTCTACTGATGCCTGAAACGCAATCCTCAATATAGCTGTCTTCAATTATTGCATTTGGGTGACTCATATAAAAATCACCCCCATCATGACTATTAATTCTCTGCGCAATTGCTGATGATGTTGAGCTCGAATTGTATCTGGCAGCAACAGCTTTTGATCCACGATCATCAATAAACTCACAATCTTCTACCAAAAACGGGCATTCTAGGCAAACAGATATTGAATTCTCAGAATAAACACCATGATCAGCTATAAATTTAAACAGGCAGTTACGAACTTCACCACCTGGAATACACCTGACTCCCTTGTTCATATTTTCAAAAGTGATGTTTTCGACAACCAACCATGGTGCCCCAAACCCAGCAGCAATCCCATGAGAATCATTAGTATTTGGGTAAACAGGATACTCATAATCTGTGCCAATTATAACTTCATCCCTGTTTGTACCAATAAAAGTCAAACTGTCTGTTTCAACACCTACTATAGCCCACCAGTTTATCTGAGGTTGAAACTCCCAGTACTGATCATACCTTCCAGGGCCTATCAGTATGGTATCTCCAAC
>JAOZLT010000121.1 GCA_029934675.1 Candidatus Altimarinota bacterium
ATAACCTTAGATAATAAAACTCTAAACTTAAAATTTTTAAATAAAATATCATGATAGTAAGTATAGATGGAAAAATTGTTGACGAGAAAAATGCAGTTATGCCTGTTGCTACAGAAGCATTTTTATTTGGCTTTGCTGTTTTTGAAACAATTCGTACTTATAACAAAAAAGTTTTTAGGCTTGATGATCATATTGCACGTCTCTATGTATCTGCGGATGTAATAGGTTTGAAGACTAAATGGACGTTTAAAAAAACTTATGAAGCTATTGCTAAAGTTTTGGGTAAAAGCAAATTTAAGGAAGAGAAAGTTAGGGTTATACTTACGAAAAAACATCTGATAATAATGGTGGAAAAATTACAAGAAAAACCTGAATCTTTTTATAAAAAAGGTGTAAAACTTGTATCTTTTTTAGGCAAAAGAAATATGCCAAGAGCCAAAGTGCTAGCTGATGTATTTACTTATCTTGCAAAACATCATGCTTTGAGTTGTGGTGCTTATGAGGCTTTGTTAGTAGATTCAAAAAAGTTTTATATACGTGAATGTGCTTATGCAAATATTTTTTGGGTAAATGATGGCAAGTTACATGCGACAAATAAGAATATATTATTTGGAATAACTCGTGATACAGTTGTTGAATTAGCTGAAGAGTGTAAATTTGAAGGCATTAAATTAAAAACTCTTCTGAATGCTGATGAAGTATTTATTACTCAGACAACAAGTGGCTTACTTCCCGTTGTTGAAATTGATGGTCATAAGATTGGTGGAGGTCGGCCAGGTCCTTATACTAAAAAAATGATGAAGAAATTTACGAAGATTGTGTGGGGAAAATAGATTTAATTTATATTTTGTATTTCCCACGCCTATTGCGGGGCAGGCTGATTTCTTTTTATATATGATTATGGATTTTCAGAAGCCGAAAATTATGGGGATACTTAATATAACTCCGGATTCATTTTCTGATGGAGGAGAGCATATTTCTGATTTCGCATTTCACATTTCTGACCTGATTGATTTGGGTGTTGATATTATTGATGTTGGGGGAGAATCGACAGGTCCAGGTTCGTCTGATGTCAGTTTGGAAGAAGAAATGAACCGTGTGAAATCGGTTATTGATTATGTTTATGAAAATAAACTGATGGAAAAAGTTTTATTTTCCATTGATACTTACAAATCTCAAGTTGCGGAATATGCGTTGCAACATGGGTTTGGTATGGTAAACGATGTTACAGCATTGCGTGGTGACGCAAATATGGTTGAGGTATTAAATAAATATAAACCTTATGTTATTTTGATGTACTCAAAAGACCAAACACCACGTACAACTACGGAATCTATTGAATATGATGATGTGGTTGCATCAATAAAAACTTTTTTACTGGAGCGTATTGCTACTTTGGTTGAGGCTGGTTTTTCTGAAGATAAAATTATTGTTGATCCCGGTATGGGTATGTTCGTAAGTGCGAATCCAAAATACAGTTTTGAGATTATTGAAAGATTGAGTGAATTAAAACAGCTCGGTTATCCGATTTTGGTTGGTATTTCGCGTAAATCCTTTTTGGGTGGTAAAGTCGAAGATCGAGATTCGGATTCTGTTAAGTGGAGTTTGAAGGCGGTTGAAAATGGGGTATCGATAATAAGGATACATGATGTAAAATCCATATTCGCTTTAGTTGGTGATACCAAATAATTTTTTAGATTGTTTTTATTTGTTAAGACAATCTTTCATACTTACTCTTGTTTTATTTATCCATTCTTTTTTAGGTTTTTTAGGTTTTTTGGGGATTTCGACCGGAAGCATAGAAGGTGGTATGTTTGGTGCTTTAACATCAGGTGTGTGTGGAACAATTTGAGGTTGTGGAGTTGGGTAATCGTATTTAGGATGCTTAGGCTGACTGTTTGGTCTTGGTATATCAAATTCTTCTTCGCCTGTTCCGATATTAATTTTTCTGAAAGTCATATTATGAGAGATTAACTTCTATCGTTATTTTAACAGTAATTTATTTTTATGTCAAGTTTACATTCAAGTTAAAATCCATATACTTGAAATACGTTTTTTAATGAAGTAACGACACAATTTATCTATTAATAATTCAATTATGCGTATTGCCAAGGAATTTACATTCGATTCTGCACATTACTTAAAGGATTATCATGGAAAATGCGAACGGCTTCATGGTCATACGTATCGTATGCGAGTAACTATAAAAGGAGGAGTGCAGAAAAATGGATTGCTTATGGATTTTGTTGATATTAAAAAAATAGTTAATGAAAAAGTGGTTAATAAATTTGATCATGCGAATATAAATGATATTTTGGAATATTCTACTGCTGAAAATATGTGTATTTGGGCTTGGGAGCAGTTAGAATCGGTTTTGCCGTTGTTTGAGATTAGGATTTGGGAAACTCCGAATTCTTTTGCGATTTATGATGGGAAGTAGATAGTTGTAGTAAATACTACCCATTCGTTAGGATATAAAATAACTTTTAACTATAATTTTCAAATATGAAAAAATAATATTTATAGTTAAAATACCGGGATTTATTATTTATATATTATTGCCGGGATTCCCGGTACTTGACAAAATATATTGATTCCCGGTATAATGGATGTGTGAAATAATTTATCACTAGTATGAAAATACATCTGCCAAACAGCGCATTTCTAGGAAATATTGATCCATTTTTAAGAGGTTTTGATGAAAGTCATCCTAAAAAGTTGGAAATTACGGCAAATAAAAAATGGATTTCAGTTCATCCGGTAGTTCTATCTATGGTTGCTGCGTTAGGATTAAAAATCGATTCTTCAAATATAGATTGTGAAAAGCTAGAAGCGGGTTCAAAACACTATTTATCCAGAATGGGATTGTTTGATTTTCTAAATATTAATACGGGTATAAGTATAACAGAACATGAGTCTGCCGGTAGGTTCATTCCACTGAAACAGATAAAAAAAGCTGAGGAGTTAACAAAATTTGTAACAGACATGATCCCAATGTTGCATCTTAATCCCAAACAAGCAGAATCTATCAGTCACATTGTAACTGAGTTGGTTAGAAATGTATTAGAACATTCTATATCTGAAAATGGTGCTATTTTATGCGCACAGTATTACAAAAAAAGTAATTCCATTAGACTGGGGATTGTAGATACTGGCATTGGCATTAAAAAGGCAATAAATATTTCGTATCCGACCCGAACTGATTTAGAATCCATTCAATTAGCACTTATGCCAGGTATAACTGGAACAACAAAAAAAGAAGGAGGCACTGAATTTAATGCCGGTGCGGGTCTTTTCTTGATTAAATCAATTGCCAATGTTAATCGTGATTTTTTTATGATTTACAGTGGAAACGGAATGTACAAATTGCTCAAACGTAAATCAGCTTCAAAAATTAAATTACATCCAGATCCTTTCAAAGACAAGCATTCAAAAGATGGTGAATTGCCTTACTGGCAAGGGACTGCTGTTGGAATCGACATATCACTAGATCAAACAAGGGAATTCAGTTCGTTATTAGATTATATTTGGGAAACCTATAAACAGGCAATTAAAGAAAGGAAAAAGGCAAAATATAAACATGTGAAATTTATTTAATTTATTACCATAATGAATCATATAAAATTATTTGAACAAGTTGGCAGTTTTGCTGAAAATAAAGACATTGCAAGAGAAATTAGGCTAAGAAAAATAATACCTGCTCTAGAAAAAGGTGAGGAAATAATTCTAGATTTTGAAAATATAAACTCTGCTACTCAATCGTTTATCCATGCACTTATTAGCGATCTAATGAGAAAATATGGAAATGAAGTTTTGGATAAAATAAGTTTTAAATCATGCAATGAAACAATTCAGAAGGTAATTAATATTGTTAGTAATTACATGCAGGAGAGAGAATAGTAAAGTATGCAATATATACCACAAACGTTAAGTGAAATTAAAAGAAAGACTAATAAAGTAACAATGCCAATATGCCATCAAATATATAATTCAGATAAAATGTTTACGTTGAATAAACGTACTGATGAAAATGAAATATATCATCTCTTACCAGTAGCTATTAATGATTATGTAACTGCAAGGTTCGCTCTATTCAATCGGGCTTACACAAGTGTTCATCAATTTATCTCCCAATCTATCGAAAAATTTATCAAATTATTTTTAAAAATAGATAATGGTTTTCTATTCACCATGCGGTTTCTGCCACATACCATAAGATAATAAATTTTTTGATGAAAATGAGATCCACATTATTAAGTTATAATCGCTTCTCTTTGGACATTGCTTATATCTAAATGTTAAAGTTTTATGTTTTTATAATTGTTTTAGTGATTTTCTTGGTTTAAATTAAATTCATTTTTCTTTACAATAGCATTGTTAATGACTAATGCTTGTTTAATAATTTCTTAATTTTTGGTTAATGATAAATAGCAAATCAATCACAGTATATTTATCACTCGGTTCAAATATTGAAGACCGTATAGCGTATTTGGCTGCTACGGAGGAGAAGCTTGAAGGCATTTCTGAAATTAAGATTTTAGTGAAATCTAAAATTTATGAAACTGAACCGTGGCCATTGCGTGATGTTAATAATGAAAAAAATCATCCTCGTTCTGAGAAAGGGCAGAAATGGTTTTTGAATCAGGTTATTAAAATTCAGACAACTTTAGACCCACATACTCTTTTAAAGAAGATGCAAATGATTGAATCGGATCTTGGGCGTGTAGAAAAGGGGACAAACGCACCAAGAGAAATAGATATTGATATTTTACTTTATGGTAATGAAATAATCGATTCTGATGAGCTTGTAATTCCTCATAGGCATATGAATGATAGACAATTTGTATTGGTTCCGCTGGCTGAGATTGCAC
>JAOZLT010000122.1 GCA_029934675.1 Candidatus Altimarinota bacterium
TGAATTCTTTTCTGTTAGTTCTATAAATATTATTAAAAAATACCATAAATTAAGTAGATTATATCCTTACTCGTTACCGCGGAATTATGAATCTATTTTTATTACTCGTAGCGGAGAAAATCGAAATGTTTTTTTAACGGTTGCAATGATACCTGGGACTTCGAAAAATGTAGTTTCACTTTTAGATATAACAACAACAAAAAATATTGAAAATAAATTAAAGGCCTCAAAAAAACTTTTTGATGATCTTGTTAAAGGCTCTCCTGTTGCAATTTTTGTTGTTAACACTGACCATAAAATTATTTATTGGAATAAGACTTTGGAAAAAATAACAGGTTTAAAAGAAGCTCAGATGCTTGGCACGTCTAATCATTGGAAGCCTTTTTATAATGCCCACAGATTTATGATGGCTGATATGATGATTGATGGCATGAAAGCAAAAGATATTTTGAAATTGAATCAGTATAAAAATTTAGAGTTTGAAGATAGTAGTAATAAAAAAGGTATAGTAATTTCTAAATTTTTTGAAAATTTTAATGGTCAAAAAAAGTGGTTACGTTTTATAGTTAAGCCTTTATATGATTTAAAAAATAATCTTGTTGGTGCAATTGAAACCGTTGAAGATATTACTGACAGAAAGTTGATGAGTCAGGATTTGGAGAATCGCATGCGTGAATTCCAAGTGCTTTATCAAGTTAACGCTCATATTCGCATGATGGATTCATTGAATAAGGTGTTTAATAATATTGTTAGGGATTTGGTACTTTCTTGTGATGAAATTAAGCCTGCTCGCTCTCGAATTATTTTTGATGGGAAACTTTATACAAATATAAAAAAGGGTGAAAAATTTTTATCAAAAATACAGGAGGATATTATAGTATTGGATAAAAAACGAGGTACATTAGAGCTTGGATATGTAAATCGGATTGATAGTGAAATATCTTTTGCTCTTACACATGAAAAAAAGTTAATTCAAGTTATTGGACAAACTTTAGGTAAACATATTCAACATAGAGAAGTACTTAGTCGTTATCAGAAATTGATAACAAAATCAGTTGTTGGAATTTTTATTCTTCAAGACAATAAATTTCAATATGTTAATCCAAAATTTGGCAGGATATTTAAATTTAAAGAAGATGATTTGATTGGAATGTCATATAAAAAAATTGTTCCTAGATGTAAGTGCTATAAAAAGATTAAATCAAACTCAAATAGCTTTCATCATAAGACGACAGGGAAACGAAAGGACGGGAAAATTATTGATATTGAAGTATATATTCAAGCTACTGATTATTATGGAAGACCTGCAATTTTGGGAACGATACAAGATATTACTAAACTTGAGGAAGCTCAGTCTCGTCAGCATAATTTTAATATAGAGCTTAAAGAAAAAATTGCCGAAAAAACAAAAGATCTGCAGAAGGCAAATCGTCGTTTGCAATCATTAAATGAAGTAAAAGATGAGTTTATTGCCGTAACATCACATGAACTTCGCTCACCGTTAACAGCCGCAAGAGGATATTTATCATTCTTAATTGATGACAGTATGCTTCCTAGTATTCCGGATAACGCCAGAGATTATTTGGTACGTGTTTACGACAATGTGGAAGTACTTAATAATCTTGTAAATAATATTTTAGATGTATCTCGTATCGAGATGGATCGTTTAGAATTACATCCTATACCAACGGATGTTGTTGAGTTAATTAAAAACGTAATAAAAAATCTAAGTTTCCAATCTTCAGAAAAAAACCTAACAGTAAATTTTATAAATAAATTAGATAAGGATTCCTTAATTCTGAATATTGACCACGTAAGATTTCGCCAAGTTATACGTAATATATTTGATAATGCTATTAAATTTTCACCTGAAGGTACGCAGATAAATGTGGAAATGGAAATAAGAGGAATTGGGTTGCAAATTTCAATAATTGATTGCGGTAAAGGAATACGTAAATCAGAAATTTTTGATATTTTTGATAAATTTAAGCAGGCAAAAAATAGTCAAACTCAATATAATACGGGTGGTGCAGGATTAGGTTTGTTTATAGCGAGGAAGATAATGGAGCTACATAATGGTATGATATGGGCGGAAAGTAAATTAAATAAAGGAACTACTTTCCGTATACAGCTACCTTTACATTAATTAACAATTTAGAATTTAGAATAACCAAAATAATATTTCTGATTTCTCATTTTTCATTTCTGATTTAATTCATAATTAATAATTCATAATTAAACCACATGGCTCAATCTGTTAAAAACATCAAAGTATTAATTGCCGAAGATGATAAGGGGATATGTGATATGTATGCTACCGCTTTTATGCGTGAAAATTTTAAGGTTTATACTGCAAAGAATGGGAAAATTGCAATTGAAAAATACTATGCTAAACAACCCGATATAGTTCTTTTAGACATCATGATGCCTGAAGTTGATGGTTATCAGGTTTTAAAGGAAATTAGAAAAAAGCACGATACATACGTTCCGGTTATTATGCTGACAAATTTAGATATGGAGCATTTTACTCATCATGACTCAATTTCCAGAGTTGACGCTTATTTGATTAAATCGAATTTCACACCGTCTGAGATTGTGCAGAAGACAAAGGATGTATTGAAATCAAATAAGATTATTTAACTATTATATTGGAACCGCGGATTTTCGGGATTGTATGGATTTTACGGATTGATTTATTGGATATTAAGGAAAGTAAGAATATACCCCCTGTTTTTAGCAATGCTAAAGATGGAGCTGATTATCTTGATAATGCAACTTCTTATATCCCGAAACACTAGCGAAAAAATGATATATTTCCGTTATAAATATTAACATTATTTTCATTCCCCTTACCTTCGTGGACACTTTTCGATTTTCGATTTTCAATTTTTATAGTATCGTTACTTCGACAAAACTATTAGATTTGCCATCGACATTGAACTTATTGAAGATGTCGAAATGTTATATCGTTACTTCCTAATTATGAAAATTTCACTCAACTGGCTTCAGGACTTTATCGACATTACCGAAAAAGATAATGAAAAGATTAAAGATATAATGACTGCACAAAGTGCAGAAATTGAAACTATGGAAAACACGGGAGAGCATCTTAATAAAATTGTTGTCGGTAGAATTGAAAAAATCATGTCACATCCGGATGCGGATAAACTGAAACTGACTATTGTAGATAATGGAAATGAGAAACTGCAAGTAGTTTGTGGTGGCTCGAACTTAAAAGAGGGTATGAAAGTGGCTTTTGCGGAACTTGGAGCAATAGTTAAATGGCATGGGACAGAGGTTGTAAAAATGGAAAAAATAAAAATACGAGGACAGGAAAGCCTTGGTATGGTTTGTGCCAGCGAAGAAATCGGATTGGAAGAAATATTCCCAAAAAAATCAGAAAAAGAGATTGTTGATTTAAGCTATTTAGATGTAGCTGTCGGCACGCCACTTGCCAAAGCTCTCGGCTTGGATGATGTTGTAATTGACGTAGATAATCATGCAATAACAAATCGTCCAGACCTTTTTTCTCATCGTGGTTTTGCTCGCGAATTCGTTGCATGTGGACTAGGAAAATGGAATCACAATCAACCTACAATCGCATCGCAATCGATTCACAACGGGAGTCCTTTGCCTATAGAAATCGAGATAAAAGACAAAGACATATGCAGTAATTACTTAGCCGTATACATGACAGGCATTGAAGTAAAAGAGTCGCCAGATTGGATAAAAAAGCGTTTATCCGCATGCGGAATACGACCAATATCAAATATTGTCGACGTTACAAATTACGTAATGCTTGAACTTGGAATGCCTATGCATGCTTTTGATTTGGAGCAGGTAAAAGGGAAAAAATGGACAATGAGAAAAAGTAAAAAAGGAGAAAAAGTAATTACTCTGGATGAAAAAGAAATAGAACTTTTTGATGGAATTACAATTTTAGATGACGGAAATGAGATTTTTGACCTCTGTGGAATAATGGGTGGGTTACATAGTGGAATTAATTCCAAAACCACCAAAATACTTTTACACGCACCCGTATATAATCCAGAAATTACAAGACGAGCTGTTCGCGGACTCGGTCAGATTAGTGATGCGGCAATCATTTACGAAAAAGGTATAGATAACGAATTGGCAAAAGACGGATTAGCACGCTCAATCGAATTAATTCAAAAACTTTGCCCAGATGCCAAAATTGCAAGTGAAGTCGTACAACATCAGAACTATAAACCTGAAAACCGTACCATAAAACTTCGTTCATCTTACATTGAAAGATTAATTGGATCTAAAATCCCAACAAAAGACATAAACAAAATACTGACTGACCTCGGCTTTGGGTTAAAGGAGAATAAAGATGGATTTGAAGTAACCGTACCTAGTTGGCGACTTGGAGATGTAAAAATGGAAGCAGATTTAATTGAAGAAGTCGCTCGTATTTACAGCTATGACAAAATCCCATTCATTACACCAACTGCTGATATCAGCCCAATTCCAATCAGCAAACGTCGGGTATTGGAAAGGCAGATTAAAAATGATTTGGTCGAATTTGGATTTAACGAAATCTATACATTCTCATTTCTTGGTTCAGAAATACTCAAAAAATGCGGAATGGAACAAAATTTAGAAAGTATTGAATTGGAAAACCCCATATCTGGTGACCTCTCATTAATGCGACAAAGTTTACTGCCATGGACACTTGAAATGGTGGCAAATAACTTACGTTATCAAAAACAATTCCGATTATTTGAACTCAGTCGTACTTATCACAAAAAATCTGACAACGCTGAAGAAAAATCTGAATTAATTATGGCAACTGTTGGTGAAAATTTCCGAAACCTACAAGGAATTGTTGT
>JAOZLT010000123.1 GCA_029934675.1 Candidatus Altimarinota bacterium
TTTTTAAACTGCAATTAAATCAAATTCGGATAAAAATATTGCTAAAATTCCTCCAATTTAGGTTTGAGGTAGAAAAACTGGGGTCTTTTTAGTAACATTTTGACTCAGCATTTCAGTACAAATTAAACATATAATTACGATAAATATTGAGATATTTGAAGATCCTGCGTCACTTTTTAGGTATCCAGTTTTTGGCTTATATAAAACAAATAATTGATATACCTATCGACAAAAATGGGGATAGTTTAGTAACATATTTCGCAATTCTGAATTCATATTTTATTAAAAAATGTTCAAATGATAAATTTGAATCAGAAATCAGAAATGTAAAATACGAAATAAATTAAGTTTCTATTCTAGGAAAAATAATCCCTCCCTCCCCTAACTTATGCCACACTGACATAGCACCCCATCCATTTTCCAATTCATAATCAACTTCAGGTTTTAAGCCTATCTGCTCACGAATTTTAACAGCACTTTTGGGCATAATAGGAGTAAGCATAATAGTTATATGTCTAATCACCTCAAGTAGATTGCATAAAATCGGCTTAGCACGACCTTCATCGGTTTTAAGTAAAATCCATGGTTTTTCCTCATCAATTTTCTTATTGGCAAAATCAACCAATCTCCATATGTGAAATACTGCTTCATGAAGATTGTATTTATCCATATCTGAAATATATTTTTTCCAAGCATCATCTATTTTTTCTTTATATGGCTCATAAAATTTATCAAAAGAAAATTCAGATATATTATTTCTGGAAATAAGTGTGTGTATCCGATTTACAAGATTCCCAAGATTATTGGCTAAATCCGAATTATAGCGTTCAATAAATAATTTATCACTAAAATTACCATCCCTACCACTTGGTATCTCACGCACAAGATAATAACGAAGAGTGTCAACGCCATATTTATCTACAATTTCAACAGGATCCACAACATTTCCAGTTGTCTTACTCATTTTATCTCCATTATGCGTTATAAAACCATGCACTAATATTGCTTTAGGTAACTCAATTCCTGCAGAAAGTAACATTCCAATCCAAATACCAGCATGAAAACGAACAATATCTTTACCAATAATATGCAAATCAGCCGGCCAATATGTTTTAAATTGCTCTGAATTTTCATTATAACCAATAGCAGAAATATAATTTGTAAGAGCATCACACCATACATACATGACTTGGTCCGTATCACCCGGCACATCAACCCCCCACGGAAGAATTTCTTTAGGACGAGAGAAGCTAACATCATGTAAACCTTCTTTTACAACATTCAATATCTCATGCTTACGAAAAGATGGAATAATCTGTAATTTATCGGTTTCAATCAACTCAGCTATCTTTTTGCTATATTTTGATAATCGAAAAAAGTAATTAGTTTCCTTTACAAGAGTAGGAGCTGTTTTATGATTTGGACACACACCATCAACAAGATCCCGTGAAGCCATAAAAGCCTCGCAACCTTCACAATAAAGACCTTCATATTCCTTTTTATATATATCCTCTTTATCAGCTAGTTTTTTCCACAACTTCTGACATGCGGGCCAATGTCTATCGCGATCAGTTGTTTGGATAAAATCATCATTAGATAAATCCAAAATGTCTTTTAATCCCCTGTAAAATTCAGCATGTTTATTAACATAATCCTGAGTTTCAACACCGGCTTTTCGAGCAGAATTATAAATTTTTACTCCATGTTCATCTGTTCCTGTTAGAAAATGAGTATCAAAACCCATTAATCGTTTATACCTAGCTATAACATCAGTCATCACAAACTCCAATGCATGCCCCATATGAGGCTTACCATTAACGTATGCTATTGCTGTTGTGGTGTAAAACTTTGTCATATAACGAAATAACGAAATAACGAAGTAACTATACAACAAAAATCCGAAATCCAAAAAAGAAATACTGCTACATTATGTCATTACATCATTATTTCGTTTATTACACGGTTGCCTTAAATATCAAATCAATAATATTAGTAACAATTGCATAAGCCAATATTACAGCAAGTAAACCAATAATTGCATATTTAATTGTCTTCTTAGCCGAATCATTACGATCCTGACTGCCAAAGGAAGTAATATACTGAACCCCACCAAGAATCAAAAAGAATACTGCCACACCACCCGATGCCATTAAAACCAAATTTGTTACATATCCAAAAATTATATTTATTTTAGACTCAACAGTAGCATCGACACCCCCCGTACCTACAGGTAGATTATCCGGTCTATAAACATCTTTTCTGAACGTATCAATATCAATTCCCAAAGCATCAAACGCATAAATGGGAAAAAGAAGTATTGTGCCTATTGTGTATAAAATGTATTTTTTCATAAATTAGTATTAACTGCGGATTGGCTTCGCATGGAATTCGAATTGCCTACGGTAATCTGAGTCTATTCGAAATCTATTCGATATCCATTCGAGGTCTATTCGGTTATATAAACCCAAAAAAATCGATATCAGTAACTGCTTTAACAATAGCAAATGCCAGAGTAACAAATGCAAAACCTATTAATGTATAGTAGAGCATCGACTTTGCTTTAGTCACCCTTTCTTCATTATCAAACGATACAATAAGGAAAACACCGGATACGATAAAGGAGATAAATACGGCTAAAGATGCAAAGCGCATAAGTATTCGTATTACACCTGGCAAAAAATCTTCAAGTATATCCCCATCAGGCACATTACCAGGTTTTACGGGCGCTAGAAGAGAACGATTCACATCATTAATTGCCTTAAAAGCATCTTTTTCAGCATCGGTAAATTTCTCAACCGCATCGTATGGTTCATATTCAGTTACCAATAATACTTCATTAGTAACTGGGTCTTTTTTTGTAACATCTAGCTCTAAAAATGTATCAAGTAGCCTGTTAGCAGTATTAAACTTATCATCAGCACCATCTTTTCTGGGGTCAGTTTTTGATAATACATCAATTCTCTTTTCCAGTGCTTCAAGTGAGCTTGCCATATCCTTCTGTCTTTGTAGCATATCTAACTGCACACTTACAATACTCTTCTCAACAACATCCGTGACTGTCTTTTCACTCAAAGTTTTATAGCTACTCCAAATCGCCTCTGACCTAGTCTTATAATCCGCATACATGCTCATTGGAACTACAAACATACATATCATCAACACTACACCGATTAGCCTGTATCTGAATTTATTTGTAAATTTTGATTTGTGATTTGTGATTTTATTTCTCATTTATTATTTTAGATTTCCTTCGATTTTCGAAATTCGATTTTCGAGTTTAAGAACTATGTTATCTGCAAACTAGTAATTATCTTCACAATCCCAAATGCAGTTAGCACAATAATCAGACCAATAACCGCATATGTAATAGTCTTTTGTGCGTTCTTATGTTTTTCTTCATCACCATAAGCAGTTAAATATTGGTAACCACCTATAATCAAAGCAATAACCGATAAACCTATTGCCAGCCTAATTGAATAAGTAATTACAAACGGGATTAATTTACTAAAAACAAAACTTTCCTGAATAGTATCAGTATTCAAAACACCACCTCCAGGTAATATATCACCACCAACTGGAGGTGTTAGATTTGTCTCTTTACTCGTCACAGCCGCATCAACGGATGACACCGCAGTAATTGAGATAAATGCTATCAGAATGGTAACTATGATAAATTTTATTTTTTTCATTTTTTTCAAATTTTTTCTAAAAAGCAAAAAATGTCGGATTAATTGTATAAAGAATAAGCGATGCAGTAAACCATACTATTAAACCCACAATGGCTTTTGTTATTCGAGCTTTACCATCATCAATCTCTCCACCCTGTGCAGTAGTTATCTGAATACCACCTATCACAACATAAAGAACTACAACGCCCACAATCAATCCAGACATATATTTATAAATCAAACCTACGTAACTATACATCAATCCGAACGGTCTTTGATATGGCTTATCAGGGTCTTCGGTAAGTATTGCTTGAACGGGGCCAGTCTCACCAACAGGAACAACACCTCCACCATATAGTATATACTCACACTTAGTACCACCATACATCTTATCTTCAGTACACGAAATGGTGTACAAATCCCAATTATTCTTTCCGCCAATTGGTTCTAAAAGAAATAGGCAATTTCGAGGAGTTACCAATTTACCTTTTTTATCTGCATATGAAACACATTTGGAAGGATCTGTAGCTAACTTATCGTCGGAATCACTAGAGCTCGTAGTACCTGTAGCATAAACTGAGCTATTCAACGATATACTCAAAAAAGCCAACAAATTAAAAGCCAAAACCAACCCAATACACAGTGATGTAATCTTTTTTGTATTCATATTATCCGCTAAAAATACTTTTAATAAGTAATTGAACTGTGGTAACAAGAACATATGCACCAAGCACAAAAGCAAGACCCATAGCAGCTCTCCATATCATTCCTTTCCCTTTTGTTACCCTATCTTCTCTGCCAGCTGATGCCAAAATCATAAAACCACCAATAGCCATCATCAAAACTGCAGCCGCGCCAACTGTAGTAACCATTATGGTAATAATCCTTGTAAAAACAAAATTTATACCACCCTTAATCCAACTCGATTCTTTTATATCTTTATGGGTTATCACACCTAAATCAAACATAAAATCTTCATTATTAACACCCGTAGAAGGAGTACTATTGTTTGCATAAGAGTTAATAGAACTAAAAAATCCCAAACCAAATAATGTTATCACAAACATGGCGCTTACTAAGAATTTTTTGAACATTGTTATATTCGTTTTTTATTACTACATATATTATATCATATATAGTCCCATGTCTCAAGCCTACCTATGGTA
>JAOZLT010000124.1 GCA_029934675.1 Candidatus Altimarinota bacterium
ACCCGGATTTTCCGGATTAAAGGATTGTATGGATTTCGCAGATTGATTATTAGAGTAAAAACTCCTTTTCTCCTATTATTATTCTCGGATTTGTATGTTGGTAGGTAGCTAGATGGGGTTATTACTTGTAATTTAGTGGATATTACATCAATACAGTTATTTCCCCGAAAGAGAAACCAATGTTTCTGCTGAATCATTTAACATAAAACTTAAAGGTTTCAGATCTCTTGCTCGTGGTGTAACAGATAAGAAATTCTTTTTATATCGTATTGATAAGATCTATGGGTGAGAAATTAATTCAAATGAAAAACCTTCTAATTATATCTTATATTATACTAAAAATTTTCTCGGAGGAAAAATCTCCTGAGCCTTTAAGAGGCCGTGTAGGATAGGAACGTCTAACCTCTAACCAAAACACGATATCCAAAGAAAAATTACGTCAAATTAAACAAAAAGTAAAAGCAAAACATTAACCATAAGATGATCAGCAATAGTTTGAATCCTCTACAAACCTTAATCATATCACTCTAAATATCTGAAAATACTACATGTTTTTATTTTTGATGTTATCTAGAAACATACTTAATTATTTCCTATTTTTCACATCCGCTGTCTTTTTGTTGGGGGTGATTTTGAGTTTCTGTTCCAAAAGTGCCATTTTCCCATCCTCAATATCTTTATCAACAATTACATTTGGGCCAACAAACACATTTTTACCGATTTACACTCCAGGATTCGTACTACAATTAACTCCAAATCGCACCCCACTACCGATTATCGCACCCAATTTATTAATTCCGGAACACTGTCTATCACCTTTGATTTTTACCTTCACACATTCCTCATCAAACCTCAGATTCCCGAGTACCGTACCCGCACCAAATGATACGTTGTGGTCGATTACACTGTCACCGATGTAATTGCTGTGCATCCAAACATCATGATTCAAATAACTTCTTGCAACCTCTGTCGCAAATCCGACCACACAATTATTCCCAATCATACTTTCTCGCACTAATGCATTAGTGGCAATAATTGCACCTTCGCCAATATATGCAGGCCCATGAATAATTGCATTCTCAAAAACTTTTACCTTTGGGCCGATATAAACCTGTCCTTTCAGGTGTGCAAACTTGCTGACATCAGCAGTTCGGTCAATTTTATGCTCATTCTCACTCATAAAATATCTCATCACCTCCAAAATATGCCATGGGAATTTGATTGGTTGCCAGTAGCCGTTGTATTTGAATACTTTAATCTTGGCTTTACCCTTTTTAATGTATTTATCCAGTGCTCTCTCATACCTATCATCCGCCTTACCCGTAGCCTTACTCAAAAAGTCGATAAATTTTGGAAAATCGTTATAAATATGCAGAACCATATTCACAATGTCGCTCGGCTCCTTTCCTTCACCCGGTTTTTCGATGATATCTGTAACATACATCTTTTTATCGAATTTCAGATAACCGCCAGGGAAGTATTTGCTGACTCGCTTGCCGACAATAACTCCATCATCCGACTGCTTAGCAACGGCCAATGCTTTTTCGAATAAGCTGTAATCAAATACATCATTTGTACTCACAACCATAACGTTCTTATGCTTGATTACTCTATTTCCCGCCAAAACTCCGCCTGCCATACCATCTTTCAGATTTTCCTGTTCTATAACCATTACATTTTTATACTTTTTAAGGATGGTTTTTAATTGCTCCAAATTATGCCTACCACCAACAACCACAATATCTCTCATATTCGCCTTTTTAAGGGCAGCAATACGGTGTTCGATTAAAGATTTTCCTGCAAATTCCAACAAATTTTTATCCTCAATAGGATCCAGACGTGTGCTTTGGCCTGCTGCCAATAAGATTACTTGCATGGGGTTGATGGTTAGGGGTCGAGGATATTATATCATAACCATCTACATCCATAGGTTCGTAGGATTATTTCGATTCCGCCACCATTTTTTTGGATTATTTTTTATATAAAATTCAATATTTTCGGATTCAGTTTCATCCAAAACAATATGGTCATAGAAACAAGGCTACCATTTGAAATTAGGATAATTGTTTTTGTTGCACCATCGTTTAATAGCACCTTTGTATTGATTGACAATCGTCGACAGAGAACCAGCTTTTGGTGGCCTGAATTGTTTTACATACAACATTTTCCAAAATGTGACGGGATATTTTGCCAACAAATTGCGACGATATTTCCTAATTCGTTCAATCTCATAATTTCATTATTCACGTCGATCATGTATGTAGATTGTTACAAAATATTCACCATTATCGGAATAATCCCAATATTCCAGGCGCGCGGATTCAGCTCGATATGTATTTTTAAACAATGTCATAATGCAAATTTTATTGTTCCTAACTCATCTGTTCGCATCGTTTTGACAGAAGATAATTTTTCAATCGTCTCTTGGTGCGGATGTTCAAATGTATTTCCCTCTCCTACCGAAATAACCGCTGTCTGCGGACTAACTGCGGATAAAAAGGTGTCAGACGTAGCGGTTCGGCTACCGTGGTGGCCGACTTTTAGCATATTGGCGTTTAGATTTTGCCCCGACAACAAAATTTCTCTTTCCTCCTCCATTTCTGCATCACCCGTTAATATCACCAAATTTTCCCAACCGTTATCCGATAGCCGTAATAAGCGGGCTACTATTGAAGTGTTGTTTTTACTATATACATCTTGCCCTACTAAGCTCTGGCCTGCAAAAGGATATAGGATGTCGAGATATAGGTTGGAGTCGATTTGTATGTCTTGATTATTTTGTATAAATACAGTTTCAATCTTGCTACGCCTAATCTCAGCCAAAAAAGCTTTATATGTCGGATCATTGGATATTACACCCGTTAAAATCACTTTTTTTATCTCATATTTCTGCATTACATCCAAAACCCCTCCATAATGGTCACGATGAGGATGGGTGAGTAGAAAAATATCAATTGTTTTATCAAAAAAACTTATTGTATCCCCCAATTCATCCACTACTTTACTATCCGGCCCCGCATCGATGAGAATATTATGATAATTAGGGGTTTGAATAAGTATCGCATCTCCCTGTCCAATATCTAAAACACTAACAGTTAAATTCTGATGAATATTAGATATTTGAAATACCACTAAAAACAACATTCCGACACCAATCAAATTATAAATTAGCCATTGCTTAAAACTTAATTCCGGCATGTAAAATTGGATTAGCCAGGAGGAGGGGGGTTAGTAATTATTTATAAAATAGTAATGAATCACCGAGTTCTGTTTCATATCTAGTCGAGGATAGTATTTTAATTAAATTTCTAATAAATTCGGTAATATCCTTTTCTTCTCTAATTCTTTGTTCAAAGTGGATTATATTTTCATTTGGATTGTGACTTGCCAAAGTGCATTTAGTGCCCTGACCTAGCTTAGCCCCATCAGGGGCGATGATTATTCGGACTAATTTGCGTGATTTTACTATTCTAATAATTCCATCGTATGTCAGAACACCCGATTTTGATATATCCACACTGGAGTAGTAATACAATTCTTCCATTTTCTTAATAGAATTATTTACACTATCAACGTCGTCAGGTGTATAGATATTGATAGCCATTTAGAAATATTAAAAAGTGAGGATACCAATTGTAATCAAAACTTGCCATAATGTCAAACATTTGTCTTGCTAATAGTTTTTGAGTGGTGTATCATCTGTTCCTTTTATTTTTAAACAAATTTTAAATGTCAGAACTTGAACAAGACCTAGTAAGAAAATTTTTAACAAATGACAAAATCGAAATACCTGAAAAAAAAGAGAAAATATCAGATGCTGACAAAAAAGATATAATTGTTTGGGATGCAGATAATACTTTTTGGGATTGGACTAGGAATAGAGCGGTTAGCGTAGATAATATGGCTCAAGTTACGGCCGCACTCCTAAAAGCTGATATAAACGAAGTAAGAAAATCGTTCGGAAGAGTGTTCGATGCTGCTGAAACATTTGATCATCCAGAAATACTGGAAAACAGCGATCTTGTTATAAATAAGATGTTAACTATAGTAAATAGTAGAAAAGAAAAAAATATACTTTCTTTGGTAAAGATGATGAAAGAGCTAATTCAGTTGGTTGCTGCAAATATAAAAGCATATCACAGCGAAAGAAAAATTCATTATGGACTATATGCATATATGTGGGAAACTCTTTCAGCTTTGCATACAAGTTCTCAATATGTAGATGACAATAGAGATACTATAAAACAAATTGTATTTACAAATGCGCCAGAAGACAAAGTAACTTCAAGATCAAAACACTTTAGGGTTGGTAGATTTTTCGACAAATTTTTTACACAACCCCCTGTTAGCGTTAGATACCCTGAGCCAAATAAAATGAGATATGTACAAGAAGGAGAAAGGGATAAAGCAATATACTTAAGGTATAAGGAAATTATTAAGGCATTGCGTGAGCTTGAAGCTCAATCGGCAGGAAGTAAATATAATGGGGTAATGAGTACGTTGCAATTATATTCAACAGATTACGATGTTCAGCCACTTGAAGATCAAAGTAAGCCATTTATTAATTTAGCAGAAACGCTTGGGATATCTCCAAAAGAAGTTAAGGAAAGAGTGGTTGTTATTGGAGATGGTGAGAGTGATATGCTTTTAGCCGTTGAAAACGGCTGTACTGCCATCAGAGCGGAGTGGGGAGTTGCATCTGAAAAAGATAAAAAACTCCTAAAACTTTATGGTGCAGAAAGTGAAAGAAGAAACGTGCCAGATGAGGAAAAAATTGCAAAGCTAAAAAGAAAAGCTAAAAAGAATAAAGATAAGATTATAGAAGCAAGCT
>JAOZLT010000125.1 GCA_029934675.1 Candidatus Altimarinota bacterium
AGTGGATTTAAATGTATCTAAAAAAGCACAACTACAAGATATAGAGTTCCTTGCCACAAGGTTCAAAGATGATTATAGAATCTTATGTAATAAAAAAGAAGACGGTGAAACAATATTAAAAATCTTAGCTGATGAATTACGACAATTCAATTTAGCCGTCAACGAAACAAAAACTATTATTCTAGATTTACCAACCGGATTATATCGCCATCATGATAGAACTTATCATCCTCATTCGCTCAGAAGTAGCAAAAAAGTTGATTTCAAAACCTTTGAATTGACATTATTAAGAGCTATGGATATTCATAAAGAATATCCTGGAACAAGTATTTTAGAGAAATTTTTTAGTGAGTTATTTGACAGTGATAGTACATTGAAAATTAGGTTTAGTAACGAAATTAACTCTAGAAAGAAACAAATTCTTAAAACTTTTAGCCTGCTAATGCTATTGAAACGAGAGTCAGAAAAGGTTCTTTGCCATGCATTGGCTGTAATTGAAGCAATTTACTTGAAATATCGTGAAGACTTTGACTTAAAAACCCCACTTCGAGCTATCATTGAATTAGAGATAAAAAAGGCTTCAGATAAAAAATCCATTTTTGAATTGGTTTGGTTGGTATTCTATACAAGATATTTAAGTCTAGGTATAACCAGTCTAACAAAACTGATTAGCAATGATAATTTGGAAAATGAATTTCTAAAATCAATGACTACTAGTCAACAAAAAATATTTAATGACTCAGGCATTATTCTTTTCAGAAAGCCACGTAACTGCAAAGATTTAAGCCTTGCTAAAAGATTAGCAGTATTCGATAGAACTAAAGAAGAGTGAGGAAATAGGCTACTTTATTTGTGAAAAACTTCTTCAATAAAGTAGCCTGACCCCTTTTCCCTTCCCGCTGTGCCCCTCTTTCGATGATAAATTAGTTTACTTATGAGCTTTTGCAGGATTGCCCATAACCAACATTTCATTGCCGACATGTCTAAAAATAACACTTCCTGCTGATATTTTATTTCTAGAGCCAACTTTTTTCCCCGGAATAATACTGACGCGACTTCCTAAGAAATTCTCATCTCCCATAGTCACAAAACCAGTAATGTCACCATGAGAACTCAACGTGTTATGAGAACCAATAACAACATCATGACCTATGGTTGTTGCAACATTAAAATGGTTAAAATTCCCAATTGTGATATCTGTGGTAAAAACACAATTGGGACAAATAACGTTACCTTCACCCATCTTAATATTAGAACCAAGAATTGCACTAGGGTGAATTAGGTTTAAAAATTGTGCACCTTTATTTTTCAACTGATTACAAACTGCAACTTTGGTATCAATCAATCCAATTGCGACGACAACATAGTCGTTCTCACCGGGAACCCAATTTTCACCTTTTCCAAGAAATAAATCTTTTAAATCGGAAAAAGTAGATGTGTCTGTAGCATCATCTAAAAAACCTTTGAAATTAATCCCAGAGTCACATTTTTGCACATCCTGCAACCAACAATAAATCTCTCGGCCAAACCCACCAGCACCATAGATATAAACATTCTTCATCATTCAACTCCATTCTATTAAGGTTGCAGCCCACGAATAGCCTACGCCGAAACCAACGACCAAAACAATATCTCCAGAAGAAATTTTCTTCTCATCCAGTATCATCTTAAGAGCAATTGGTATTGATGCGGAAACCGTATTTCCACATTCCGAAAGATTTACATGGAACTTATCTTTGGGAATACCAATCTTTTTTTGTAAATATTTCAATATATAAGCATTTGCTTGATGAAAAACAAAATGATCAATATCTTCCAACGATTTACCCGCTTTTTCCAAAACATCATTAACTGCAACTGGCACGGTTTTAATCGCAAAATTGAATATCTCTGGACCATTCATGTATATGTTTTCTTGAGACCGTACACTACCGTGTTGGTCTTCTTCAGCAATAGATGATTCATCCGTACAAGGATTGCGTGCCCCACCAAAAGGAACAATAAGGTTCTTATAGCCAGAACCGTCCGTCCCATAAACAAATGGCCCTATTTTATTGACTTCACCAAATTTACAAGATGAAATCAGTGTTGCTGCCGCACCGTCGCCAAAGATACTCCGTATACTTTTATCCTGAGGATGGATATATTTGGAATATGTTTCAGCTGTAATCAACAAAACATTGGCGGCCTGCTCGGAAAAAATTAAAGCTTGGGCCAGACTCAACCCATAAACAAATCCTGAGCATCCTAAATTGAAATCTAGTGCACCTGAATTAGTTGGAATACCTAGCCGATCCTGCATCAAACAAGCTGTAGGCGGCAAAAGATAATCTGGACTTTCAGAACAAAACAAAAGAAAATCAACTGCATCAGGTGCGATAACTCCAGAATCAAATAATTTTTTAGCGGCCCTTACACCCAAATCAGATGCACAAACATCATCGCCGGCAATATGACGGGTTCTAATCCCTGTTTTGGCCTCAATTTTTTTTGCGGACCAATCGGAAAATTGATTGGCCAACATTTCATTAGTCAACGTTGTTTCAGGGAAAAAATATTCAATTGATTTTATATATGCATTCATTTTTATCGTCAGCTACTTGGCTGTAAATCCGCCGTCAACAACAAGATTTGTGCCCGTTATCCATTTTCCGGTCTTTGCCAAAAGATAGGCTACGGCATAAGCAACATCATCAGGAGTTCCAAGACCAAGCGGATGTCCCTTGACAATAGCTTCATATTGCTCTGGAAGCATTTTATTTTTCACTCCGGCTATCATTTCGGTTTCAATTTGACCAGGTGAAATGGAATTAACCCGAATTTTTTTCTTAGACAACTCTACACTCATTGCCTTTGCCATAGCCACCAACGCGCCTTTACTCGAACAATAAAGAGATCTTCCACCTTGCCCAACTAAAGCAGCAATTGAAGCCACAAAGACAATTCCTCCCCCTGAAACATGGCACTGTTTTTGTGCAAATCCCTTCGCCATAAAATAAGCACACTTAGTATTGATCGCCATCAATTCATCATAGTCGTTTTCAGAAACAAACCGAACAGGCAATGTTTTCTCAATCCCTGCACTATGTACCAATCCATACCAAGGCCCATTTTCAGCTGCATCTTGCTTCATCCAAAGAGGAATTTTTTCAAAATCTTTGGCAAGATCAAAACTTTCCCAACTGTTATTTTCTGATTCAAGTTGGTTGCAAACAGTTTGTAACCGGGCTTCATCACGACCCACTAATTTAATGCTCGCGCCAAGTTGACTTAAAACTATTGCAGTATGCCGACCCAAACCAGAGGAAGCCCCGGTTATGAGAATTCTTTTTCCAGATAAGTCTAATGGATTAATCATTTTCCCTCTACGGTTTGCAAATCGTGAATTTCAAGATTTTTAGCTTCAAAAGCCACTGCACCCCAAGAAAAGCCGACTCCAAAACCACACAGTACAAGCCGTTTATCCGTAGATAATTTTTCTTTATTAGCCACTAAAGTCAAAGGGATTGATGCGGAACTGGTATTTCCAAATTGGTCTAAAGAGATCAGAACCTTATTTTTATCCAATTTCATTTTTTTAGACAAGAAATCCAAAATAAACATGTTTGCCTGATGAAAGGCATAAAAATCAACATCATCCTTCTCGTAACCCGAAAGTTCAAGAACAGATCTAACCATTGGAGGTACTTCTCTAATAGTGAAAGTGAAAATGTCAGGGCCGCTCATATATAATTCTGGCCGACCGGGATTCCTGAACCCACCATTTTGAACTATTAATTTTTCCGCTCCCTGGCCATCTGTTCCCAACACAAAGCTTAGAGGATTAGCGCTCTCATCATACTCAAGCAATGTGGCTGTACCAGCATCTCCAAAAAGAGGCCAGGTGGAACGATCATTCTCCATGCACAATTTGGTTACGGTGTCACCAGACAATAATAGAACTTTCTTCAAACCAGCTGCATTTATAAGAGAGCTTGCGAGCCATAACCCATAGACATATCCTGAGCATCCCAAATTGACATCAAAAGTTGCACAACTTTTAGATAAACCCAATTTACCATGTATTACACAGCTAGATGCAGGAAGAAAGAAATCAGGTGTTTGAGAAACCAAAATCAGGCCATCAATGCTCTCCGGATCTATGCCATCAGAAAGTATAATTTTTTGCGCTGATTCAAAACAAAGGTCAGAAGTACAAAGGCTTTCATCAGCCACATACCTGGTTTGAACCCCGGTATTTTTAATTATTTTGCTGATCTCTTTTTCATCATTTCTCCAATCATTTTTAACAGATCTATAATTATCTGGGACCGAAACGCATAATTTTGATATGGAGATATTGTTCAATACACTTTTTATCATAAATATCACACCCTACGGCTGTAAAACAGATGAGAAAATTTAATCTTCTAAATATTTTGAAACTAAAGATATTAAATCTTCAACCGACACACAATCCATTATCTTTTTCACGTCTAACGTCAACCCAAAATTATTATCTATCATGGCAATAAACCCCAAAACTGCCAAAGAATCCCATACTTCTAAGTCTTTCAGATTTTCAGTTCCAGCAAGAGAATTCTCATCCAACTCCATTATTTCTTCAAGACCATTCAGAAACTCAACTTTATTCATGACTATTCATCCTTTAATGTCTGATTATTGCCAAAAAATTCCACCATGGTATCACAACCTCCGCCACTGATGCCCTCCCGCTTGAAAACTTTTGCAAACGTCAGCCAGAGGATCTTAATATCCAACCACAAAGAACGATTATCCACATACCAGACATCGAGTTTGAATTTAT